>CAZFOP010000096.1:0-10286 GCA_964520085.1 uncultured Solibacteraceae bacterium
GGAAGCCGCCATGCGCAGCGTGGCCGGCACCGCCCGCAGCATGGGCGTCGACGTAGTATAGTTTTTTTCACGATTTGATTTTCGTTCGGGTGAAAACGCGGCGTCTGCGGACGCCGCGTTTTCTATTGCGGTGACAAGTGGGGCAGGCGCTTCCGCCTGCCAACCGTAGGCGGTTGAGCCCGCTGCCGGCGTGTCTCCTGCGGTCGATCCCGCGGTTGCCAGGCGAAAGCGCCTGGCCCACCTGCTTCAGATTACGTCTGCGCCTGTTCCCGCACGAGCGCATTAACCCGCTCCCGGAGTTGGTCCCGGATGCGCCGAAAGGCGGCAATACGTTCCTCTTCGGTGCCTTCAATCGCGGCTGGATCTTCCAAGCTCCAATGAATGCGTCTCGCGGCACCGGGGAAGACGGGGCAGTTGTCGCGAGCGCTGTCGCAGACGGTCACTACGAAATCGAACGATTGCCCGGCGAACTCGTCCACCGACTTCGAGCGGTGCGCCGAGATATCGATGCCGATCTCGCGCATGACCTCGATGGCCTCGGGCCGCACGCGGCTCGGCCTGGTGCCGGCGCTGAAGACTTCGTAGCCGGCGCCGCCCTCCTCGCGAAACAAACCCTCGCCCATCTGGCTGCGAGCGGAATTGCCGGTGCAAAGCACGAGGATGCGCGTTCTGGTCATGGCTAATTAAGCCCCTTCCTCTGGGGCGCGCTTACCTATTGTCGGCCGATACGATCAACCTCACTTTGGATGACTTCTTCCTCAAAGCGTGGCCAGCGGCAGAGACAGGAACAAGCCGATCCTTCGATCCAGAATGGAGAACGCTTCGAAGAAGGCGCGCTCCACTTGATGCGGCGTTCCCACCACCGCTGCCGGGTCGGGTACGCCCCAACGGGCCGTCAGCGGGTGTCCCGGCCAAACCGGGCACACTTCGCTGGCCGCCCTGTCGCACACCGTGAAGATGAAATGCATCTTGGGCGCGCCGGGCTTGGCGAACTCATCCCAGCTCTTGCTGCGCAGTCCGTCGGTCGGCATGTCGGCAGCCGCTATCTGTCTGACCGCCTCGGGGTGGACGCGGCCGGTCGGGTGGCTCCCGGCGCTATAGCCGGTGAAGTTAGACCGCCCCTTCTGATTCAGAATTGCCTCCGCCATGACGGAGCGCGCCGAATTGCCCGTGCACAGGAACAGAACGTTGAAATGTCGAGGCGTCACATCGCTCTCCAGCGCCGGACCCGCCGGCGGAGACCAACCATTGACATGGTTATCACCGAAACATGCACCATAGTCTTCCTATTCTCTGCCGGTATCGATTTCAGTTGCACTACAGTCCCGAGACAATCTAGTCACCTTCACGGCTGCCGTAGGTCCCTTCTCCAAGAAACACCATCACCCGGGCGTGGATCCGGTCCCGCAGATTGCGGAAGGCGCGGAGCCGTTCTTCTCCATCCTGCACGAACGTCGCAGGATCCTCGAACGGCCAGTGAAGCCGCTCCGGACCCCCCGAAAACACCGGGCACTCCTCTCGTGCCCGGTTACAAACCGTGATCACGAAATCGAACTCGTGCCCGGCGAATTCCGCCAGCGGTTTCGACCGATGGTCGGAGATATCGATGCCCAGTTCTCGCATGACCTCGACCGCTTCGCTGCGTACCTGTGCTGGTTGCGTTCCAGCAGAGTACACTTCAAATCGCTCGTCACCTTCGTATCGAATCAGCCCTTCCGCGATCTGACTGCGTGCGGAATTCCCAGTACACACGATCAAGACCCGCTGCTTCTTCACGGTTACCCTCTCGGCCGGTGCGCCGAACTAAAACCCTCTTTCCTGTCGTCTGCTCGCGATTTCCCAACGTGTGTCACCGTTCGCATGCCGATCCAGTCAGATGACATCAACCAGCTCCTCCAGCTCGGGAAACCAGTGCTTCGTCCGGTTGCAGAATGAACAGACCGAGAGCATGACCGGAACTTCGATTAAGACTCCAACCACCGTGGCTAGCGCCGCGCCGGAGCCGGGGCCGAAGAGCGCGATGGCCGTTGCCACCGCCAGTTCAAAAAAGTTGCTCGCGCCGATTAGCGCGCCTGGCGCGGCCACGGCGTGACGGACTTTGAACAGCCGCATCAGTCCATACGCAAGAGAAGAATTGAAGTAGACCTGAATTAGAATCGGCACGGCAATCAGCAGGACATGAAACGGCTTGCCGAGAATATTGTCGGCCTGGAAGGCGAAGATGAGCACCAGCGTGGCCAGCAAGGCTAGCGTGCTCACCGGCGCAAAGCGGGGCAAGAGTTGCTTCTCGAACCACTCCGCGCCGTGTGCCCGAATGAAGTAGGCCCGCAGCGCGGTGCCCGCGGCGAGCGGAATGACAATGAATATCGCCACCGCATACAGCAGCACGGCGAACGGAACGTGCAGCGAGGACGCTCCGTTCACCAGGAACCGAACGATGGGAGCGAAAAGGAACAGCATGATGAGATCGTTCACCGAGACCTGGACCAGCGTGTAGGCCGGATCGCCATCGGTAAGATAGCTCCAGACGAACACCATGGCGGTACACGGTGCGGCGGCGAGGATGATGCAGCCGGCGATGTACTGGCCGGCATCGGCTGCGGGGATCCATGCCGCGAACACGTGGCGGAAGAACAGCCATGCGATGAACGCCATGGAAAACGGCTTCACCAGCCAATTGACGAACAGTGTCACGAACAGCCCACGGGGCCGCTTGCCGACCTGCCGAATGGAGGCGAAATCCACTTTCATCATCATCGGGACGATCATCAGCCAGATCAGAACCGCAATCGGGATATTGATCTGGCTGCCGGCACCGAACTCCATGCGGCGCAGCGCATCGGCCGCGCCGGGCATCGCTCTCCCCAGCAGCACGCCCACCACCATGCAGGCGCCTACCCAGACGCTGAGATAGCGCTCGAAGTAGTTCAGACGTTTCGGTGGCGTTTTCTCAATAGTCGCTTGTGTCATGCAGCCAGCCTCTTTCTAAACCGACCATCGACGGTTGACGATATTGTAAGCATAGGAACACAACCGCATTAGATGATGGCGGTCAAAGCTTTCAGGCGCCGCAGACCATTGAAATCGATACAATAGCCGATGCGCGCGCCATCTTGTGCACATCGCACAAGGCCGGCCTGCTTCAGAATGCGCAGATGCTCGGAGACGGTGGATTGGGCCAGCGGAAGTTCATCGACAATCTGGCTGCAGACACGCGCTTCCTTGCGCGACAGAAGGCGGAGGATGCGAACCCGCGCGGGGTGTCCAATCGCCTTCGACAACTTCGCCAGCTCGTCGTCGGCTTCAGGACCTTCCAGCGTTAGCAAACTCATCTCGGCTGCTGGCGCGCCCGGAGGGCAGCACAGATCGACCCTGGACCGTTTAGACATGGTTATCGTCGTTTGACGATATCATGGATCGATCCCGGCTTGCAAGGGGGCTTGGCGGCTCAGCTTTGGTACGCGCTCTAAACGCCGGGCTGGTTGGCGGCGAGGGCTAGGATGAAGCGCTCCATGACGATGCGGTCGTCGGGGCGGGTGTCGCGCATGCCGCGGTCGGCTTCGAAGGTCAGCTTGATGGCGCGCTCGAGCTGCGGCTGGCTGAATTTGGCGACGGTTTGTTGCACCTGCTCGGCGCGCGATCCCCACATGGGAACGCCGAGGCGCTGGAAGTGACTTTGGATCTGAGAAGCGCTTCTCAGGTTCGCTTCGCGCGCCACCAACGCCATGCGAAATTGAGTGGAAAGGAAGGCCAGCGCCAGCGGCAGGTACTCGCCTTCGCGCGTGAGTGTGTCCAGGATTTCGAGCGACCGCGCACGGTCGCGGCGGCCCAGCGCATTCACGAGGGCGAAGATGTTGGATGCGCGCGCATCCGGCACCAGGGCCGCGATATCCTCGACACCCACCGCGCGAGTGCCGGCGTACAGCGCCAGCTTTTCCATCTCCACGGCGATGCGAGCCAGATCGGCGCCCAGGGATTCGACAATCAGGTCGAGTGCCTCGGCGTCCAGGTGCGCGCCGGCGGCGGTGGCCAGGCGCTCGGCCTCGCTGCGCGCGGCGCGGGTGTCGAGTCGGCGCAACTCGACCGAGTCGGGGACGGCGGAATAGAATTTCGCCACACGTTCGAGCTTGCGTTTGTCGTCGCCCTCGAAATCGAATCGGCTGGCCTCGAACACCAGTGCCACTCCGGGCGTGGGATCTTTCAAATAGGCGGCCAGCGGCGCGGGGTCTCCGTCCGCGGCGGTTCCGCTTTCGCCATCGGCCTCGGCTGCGCGGCCGCGCGGCAAGGCAGCTTCGGCGTTCACCACCCAGATCAGCCGCTCGGCGGCGAACAAAGAAAGGGCGCGCGCATCGTCCAGCACGCTGGCGAGCGAGACTTCTGCCAAATCGTGCGTAGTGACGGCTTCGGGCGGGAACGCCGCAGTCAGGGCCTGCTTTACCTGCCGGCGCTGGTAGGCTTCCGGTCCGATCAGTAGCATCACCGGAGGCGGGCCGGTCTTCTTCGCACGGGCTAGGAACTGCGGAACGGTCATGGGGCGATCCCGGCCACCACAGGCGTCAATACGGGCAAGCTAAAGCATGCCCCACCTTGCGGCATCAGAAATTCTCCAGAATGGCGCTGACCACGGATTGCGCGACGTCCTTGCTGAGGCGCGCGAGGGCGGTGCCGCTCTCGTCGAAGTACTGCTGCGGGTTGGTGGAAATCTGGTAGCGCTCGCGCACTTCCATGTTGGGCTGTGAGAACAGAGTCTTGCCGGTGGTTCGCTCCGTCATGGTGAATTGCAGGGTAACGATCACCTGCACGCTAGTGGCGCGGCCGGTCGCTGGGTCGAACAGGGTAGGGAAATTGGCGACGTTGACGACGTGGCCGCTGAGCACGGCGTCGGCTTGCTTGGAGTCGTCGATGACTTTGTACTTGGTGCGCGCGATCAGCTCGCGCGTGATGTCGGCCGGCAGCACGCGAGCAAGCTGATAGCGTGGGCCGGGCATCGGCGTGACGGCGATGGTGTGGATGCTCTTCGGCATCAAATCGCCTTGTCCCGCAATGTGATAACCGCAGCCGGCTAATGCCGCCGCTAGCGCCAGCCCTGCTGGAGAGAACCGAGTCATCGTAATTGGTGCGCCACCTCCGCGGCGTTCTCCGCGGCGAGCCGCAGATTGTCGGTCACCAGCCAGAACCAACAGGCCTCCGGATTGTTACGGTCTACCGAAACAGCGCCCACGGCGATGCCGCCCTGGCCGGCCTGGCCGACGTTGGTGGGCGGCTCGAACTCGCCGCTGCGCACTTCGATAGGAGCCGCCGCCAGACTGGCTTCCAGTGCTTCGACGCCAGGGTTGCCATCGAACTCCACCCACGCTGAAAAACTGTAGCCGTGAAACACGGGTGCCTGAATCAGCCGCAGCGAGGGCAACGGCGCGCCGCTGCCTTCCCCGGGCAGCGCGAGCAGCGTAGCCAGGTGGCGCTCGATGCGCAGTTCGGTTTCTTCGAGCGAGGCCGGCGCCTCGTCGCCATAACGCGCCAGCATGTTGAAGCCCAGTTGCGCATCAAAAACCGCGCGGGGAAGTTTCTGGAACGAGAACAGGCTGAGGGTCTGCTGATGCAACTCCTGCACGCCACGCGCATCGTGTTCGCTGGCCGGGGCAAAGATTTCGATCACGCTGCGCCGGATTGCGTCGTGCTCATGCAGGCGGCGCAGAAACAGCGCCAGCGCGATGGCGGCCGGATGCGCGATTACGTGGACGCGGGCGCCGGCAATATCTTCGGTTTCGTCCTCCGCTTCGGCGGCGGCTTCCACCAGCGGGGCTCTCAGCCGCGCATCGGGCTGGTCCTCGGCGAAACCTGTGAGGTCGATGACCGCAGTGTCGTCGTCGGGGTCCAACAACTCGAGCGCCTTGCGCGACGATTCGGCGCCACCGGCCAGGACCACGGCGCGCGTGCCTGCCAGCGAGTCGGCGTCCAGGCCGCCCACCACGGCCGGTGAATCGCCCACCTGCGTTAGCACGCCGGGCTCTTCGTCCTCCGCGGCGATCAGCTTGAGCGTCAACTCGGGCGTGCTGGCCGCGGCGATATCGCGGAGTTCGCGCCCCATCAGGGACTCGCTCCCGACCAATGCGATGACGGGTATCTTAACCAACTTGGTGCTCCGGTGCCGACGGCGCCGGCGCGGGGCGCAGGCGGCGGCGGATTATGCCGCCAATGCGAATCAAGATCCCGCTTGCCACATAGCCGCCCGCCATCGCCAGCCACATCGGCTGCGAGTAATTCCAGAGGCCGTAGATGACGGCGCCGGCCAGAATGACGATGAGCGGCGTATAGGGTTTGTGAAGGCCGATGCCCTTAAAGCTGTAATAGCGCCAGGTGCTGACCATCAGGAATCCCAGCAGCAGCAGCAAGGCCAGCCAGAGAATCGACATCGGCCACCATGTGAGCGGCTCGGCATTGCACGCCCACACCACCGCGGCTACCATAGCCGCTGCCGCTGGAATGGGCAGGCCAACGAAATACTTGCGATCTGGGCGGCCGGGATTCTTGGGGATGGGATTGTGCTGAATGTTGAAACGGGCCAGACGCGCTGAGCCGCAGAGCAGGAAGAGGAACGAAATGAAGTAGCCAGCATTGAAAATCTGGCCGCGAAAGCGTTCGCCCATCCCGTGGTCCAGAAACTGCACGCCCCAGGAAAACGCCAAGACGGCCGGAGCCATGCCGAAGCTCACCACATCGGCCAGCGAATCCATCTCGCGGCCGAAATCGCTGGTGGTGTTGGTCATGCGCGCGATTCGGCCGTCGAGGCCGTCGAGGAACACGGCCGCGCCGATGGCCTTGGCCGCAATGGCGAACTGCTCCGCCGCGCCGGCACCTCCGGCGGCCGCCAGCATGGCGCCGCGGAACGAGGCCAGAATCGAGAGAAACCCCAAGAAAATGTTGCCGGCGGTAAACAGCGTGGGCAGCGCGTAGGCTGCGCGCCTCGGCCGCCGGTCCGGCGATTTGGGATCGATCAGGCGGTCTCTAAGCCCCATGGACCGGCTCCCGCCGCCGCGCAATCATACTCGAACCCGCGCTGACGCGCTCACCCGGCTGCACTACGATTTCCCATTCGGGTCCCAACAGTACATCCATGCGCGAGCCGAACTTGATGAGGCCCACGCGTTCGCCCGTCGCCACGCGGTCACCCGGCTTCTTGGTGAACACGATGCGCCGCGCAATCAGGCCGGCAATCTGTTTGAAGACCACGGGCGAGCCTTCGCCCTGCATGGTGACGACGTTCTGCTCGTTCTCGATCGAACACTTTTCGAGGCTGGCCACGTGGAAACTGCCGCGACGATACTCCACCGTGCCGATGGTACCGGCGACCGGCGCGCGGTTCACATGCACGTCGAAGATATTCAGGAAGATGCTGATGCGGCGCACGTCTGGGCTTTCGGCCTTCACGGCGACCACCTTTCCGTCGGCGGGCGAAACGGCGACAGGGCCCTCGGGAATCGTGCGCTCCGGATCGCGGAAGAAATACAGGCAGAACAGGGCCAGCGCCCACAGGGGTGCGCCGAACCACGGTCCGGCGAGCCAGCAGACGACGCCGCCGGCGCCGGCCAGCCCGAGCGCGTAATAAATGCCGTCGAGTACAATCACAACTGTTTCATTTTCCCATGAATGCGGGTTGCGGTAGGCGTCGCGTTTGATCACAACAGCGGAAGCGGGTCAGTCTCCGGGACGGGCAAGACACGTAAACTTCCGGCGCGAGGATCGTCCCAGATATTGGCGGCGTTTCTAAGCTCGCCCAGGATCAGGAGAAACGTCAATGCTTGCAGACACCACGATTGATGTCGTGGATCAGAAGCGGTGGTATCGAGTGGGCGGCCTCGCCGCGCTCGTGCTGGCGATCTGTTACGTAGCAATCATCCCGTTGTACGCCCATGTCGGAGTTCCCCCGAACGGTGGCGGCGACGCGTGGTTTCGGTACCTTTCTGGAAAGACGACGTTCTGGTGGACGATTCTTGGCCTCTCCGTCTTCACGGATTTCCTCTTCGTGCCCGTCGCGCTGGCCCTCTACTTGGCCCTGAGAGGAGTCAACAGAAACGCGATGCTGTTAGCCACCGCGTTTGTCGGGCTGTTTGTCGTCCTGGATCTGGCAATCACTTGGTCGCATTACGCCTCAATCCTGACTCTCTACCGCGAGTACTCCACAGCCGCGGATGACGCCCACCGGGCAGGCTATGTCGCAGCAGCCAGCTATGCGTCCGCAATTCTGTCGAGCCCTCTCGAAATCGTGTATGCGATCGTGACCCTGTCATCGGGCATCCTCGTGACCGGCTTCGTGATGCTGAGGGGACCCTTCAGTAAGATCACGGCCTACTTGGGCTTGGCCACGGGCGTTCTGGGGATCGCTTCGCCGACGGGTCTCGGTCCGATCATAATCGGCAATGCCCTCTTTGCCACGGTCTGGCTGTTCTTCGTAGGTCACAGACTCTGCCGGCTCGCTCAGGAATGACCCACTGGCTAGAATCCCGGTGGAACTTCCGTTTGGCTGCGGGCTCTAATACCAGGGACCACAGCGGTTGCCATCGCCTTTATCCCCGGTTGACAAACCGGAAGAACAGCGCTTGCTTGGAAACCGGCTCGGCACGTTCGGTGAGCGACGCCATCTGGTGTTGGCTGAGCGGGGTGAACTCGCGAGCGAGTTGTACGTTCTCTTCCAGTTGCGCGATCGAATCGCAGCCGATGATCACCGTGCTGACCGGGTGCGAGAGCGAATAATATAGCGCCTCGCGCATGGAGAGAGGACCCGGCGTGGTGGCAATCACGGCGCCTTCCCACGAGTGCTTTTGCTGCTCGAGCGGCGGCGGAGTCCAACTGGATAGCAGGCGGCTGCGGCCAGGCACTTTCATGCCGATGATGCCCATCTGCTTCTCGACGGCCAGGGGCAGAAGCTGGTCCATAAAGCTGAAGTGATGCGGGTCGGCCGCGTTCAGGGCCATCAAAATGGTGTCGAACGGATGGCGGCGGATGGCCTCCATCAGTGCCTCCGGCCGGAAGTGGCCGGTGACGCCGAGGTAGCGCACCATCTTCTGTTCCTGCGCCTGCTGCAACGCTTCCATCGCGCCGCCCTTGGCGAAGATCGCGTCGACATCCTCGGCCAGGCCGACGTCGTGCAATTGCCAAAGATCCAGGTGATCGGTCTGCAGCAGTTTCAAGGATTGCTCGATCATGCGCAGGCTGCCGTCGCGGGTGCGTTCCTTGGTCTTGCTGGCGAGGAACGCCTGCGCTCGGCGCCGCTTCATCACCTGGCCAATGTATTGCTCGCTCCAGCGTTCCGGGCCGCCATAGATTGATGAAGTGTCAATGTAATTCACGCCCAGATCGAGCGCCCGTTCCACGATCGGCACCGCGACAGCTTCGTTGTGCGGGCGCTCCAGCGCGGCTTGCCCGCCGAGGCTGAAGATACCGACCTTGTACCCGGTGCGCCCCAGGTTGCGCACCGGCATGGGCAGCGCAGCGGCCGGGTTCTGCGGCGCGGGGATCGCGTCCGCCGTTTGGCCCGAGGCGGCATGACCCATCAGTCCCGCCGCCGCGGCACCGCCCAGTTTCAGGAAGGCTCGTCTGCCAGCCTGTTGGTGATCCGAAGTTCTCTTGCCCACGATGTTCCTCCAAACGGAAAGTCTATTTTGCAGCCCAGTAGGCGCGATGCCCGATGTAATCCAAATCCGGAAGGTTGGCCAGAATGATGCGTCGAAGCTCCAGGATATCCACCTCGCCCTGTTTTCGATAGAGAATCGTGCCATCCGGCGCGATCAGCATGGTGAACGGCACGCCGGAATCCCAGGTCGCGTCGAACGCCGCTTGCATGGCATACGTGTCGGTGGAGGCGAACTGGAGATTGCGGCTGGAGGCGTGTTGCGCGAGGAGCGCTCTTTCGACACCCGGTTTCTCATCTGGCAAGTTGGCGGCTATGGTGACGAAATCGAAGTCGCGCCCGCGAAACATGCGGTAGGTCGTTTCGAGCGCCGGAAACTCGGTCAAGCACGGCCCGCACCAGGTGGCCCAGAAATCGACCAACAGCACCTTTCCGGTGGGATTGGCGCGCAGTTTTCTCAGCTCGGCTGCATCAGCCATTTCCAGCCGCACCGGTTCGGCTTCGATCTTCTTCATCTCCGCGAGCTGATTCGCCTGCTTCGATTTCCATTTGGTGGAGCAGCCGAAAACGCCGGTGTGCGGCACTGCGACGGGCGCGCCCGCCAGCAGCGCATCGATGGCGTCGCGCGCATCCCTGGTCTTCACCAGCGATTCGCGCT
>CAZFOP010000097.1:0-8777 GCA_964520085.1 uncultured Solibacteraceae bacterium
AGGAAAGCACGCCGTAGATTCCGATCGCCGCCAGCAGCGCCGCCAGCGCCGCGAACGAGCCCACCAGCAGGCTGAGGAATTGCTGCCCCTCCGCCTGGCCTGCCACCACCTCGTCCATCGAGCGAACGCTGTACAGCGGCAAGGTTGAATCGATCTGCCCCAGCGCGCGCCGCACCTGCGGCGTGATACTGGATGGCGGCGTGGACGTGTGCAGAACAAGAAACAAGCGCGAGTCGCCGTCGAAGGGATCAAACGCCTCCAGCTGCGGTTTCTGGGTGAGGCCCCACTGCCGCACGTCGCTCACCACCCCGATCACCTGTCTCCAGGGGCCCGGGTCGCCACCGATCGAAAACATCTTCCCCAGCGGGCTTTGATTCGGCCAGAAGAAGCGCGCCATGCGTTCATTGATCACGCAAGGGTAGACCATGCCGCTGGTGAGATCCGCGGGCGGCGGCCAGACGCCGGACTCCCAGATCGGGATGATGCGCATATCGAACTCGAGGGCCTTCTGGATGTCGGCCTGTGTGAATACTCGTCCCTGGAGCAATCGCACTCCCATGGCGCGGAAATACTCGGGCGAGGCGGCATGACTCTCCACCAGTTGGTTGCTCATCTCGCCGGTCTGCCCGCGCAGCTTGATGTAATAATTGCTGCCTCCTTCGAGCGGCAGGTGATCGCTGAGAGCCACCGAATCGACTCCGCCGACGCGCCGCGATTGCTCCAGCAGCGTCTGCGCGAAGTCGAACCGCTGCCGGACGGTTTTGTAGCTTGCCTCGGGCAGTTGGACGGCCGCCGTCCAGACGCCGTCGCGACGCACGCCGATGTCCAGGCTGCGCAGCGCCGCAAAGTCCTTCAGCAGCAGACCCGCGGAGATCAGCAGCATCAGGGAGAGGGCAATCTCGGCCACTACCAGGGCATGGCTGGTGAACCGGCGCCGACGCCCGGGGCTGATCGAGCTTCCGGCCCCGCCTTTCAACTCCTCGTGGAGATCCGGCCGCGACATTTGCAATGCCGGGAACAAGCCGAACACCACTCCTGTCGCGATCGCCAGCGCAAAAGTGAACGCGACCACCGCCCCGTTCACCTGCACCACGTTGAACTCGGGCAGGCCGTAACTCTTAGCCTTGGAAAACAGGCTGACGCCGCCCCACGCCAGCAGCAGGCCGAGCGCCCCGCCCACCAGGGAGAGCAGCAGGCTTTCAGTCAGCAGTTGGCGCACCAGGCGAGCTCGCGATGCTCCCAGCGCGCTGCGAACGGCCACTTCCTTCTGCCGTGCCAGGGCTCTGGACAGCAGCAGGTTCGCCACGTTCGCGCAAGCGATCAGCAGCACCAGGCCCACCGCCCCCAGCATCATGAACAGCGTGCCGCGGGAATCGCCAACCATATCGTCGCGGAGCGAGGTCACCGCAGCCCCCACCTTGCCGTTCGGCCCCGGATACTGCTTTTCGAGGCGCCCGGCGATGATCTTGAGATCGGCCAGCGCCGCCTTGAGCGAGACGCCGGGCTTCATTCTGCCGATGGCGTTCGCCCAGTGGCTGCCGCGCCCGCGGAGTTCCTTGCCGTCCATCACCTGAGGAATCCAGAGCTGCGACTTCCAGGGAAAGCGGAAACTCGCCGGCATCACGCTCACGATGGTGTACTTCCGCGCATTCAGCTCGATCGATTGGCCCACGGCGTGGGGATCTCCCGCAAAACGGCTTTGCCAGAGGCCGTAGCTGAGGATGGCCACGTCGTCTTTGCCCTTCTGGTCTTCGCCGGCGGCCCAGGTTCGGCCGAGCAGCGGCTCAACCCCCAGCAGGGCAAAGAAGTTGGCCTCGGTGGGCAGGGCGAGCACATGCTCCGGCCGTCCCCCGGCGCTGAGGTTCATATCGTGCGGCCAGGCAAACAGTGTCATATCCTGGAAGGTATTATTTTGCGCCTTCCAATCCACGAAATCCGGCCCCGCGAACGGGTACTTTCCGGGCGCCGATTCGGTCTCATTTAGGCGCACCAACTGGCTCGGATTCCGGTACGGCAGCGGCCGCAGCAGGATCGTGTCGATGATGCTGAAAATAGCCGTGTTAGCGCCGATGCCGATGGCCAGCGTGAGAGCCGCAACCAGGGCGAATCCGCGCGCATTCCCCAGGTTGCGGAGCGCGTAGCGCAAGTCGTGCAAGAGAGTGGCCATGTTTACCTATACGGTGGCGATGCAATGGTTAGACGCAGTTTCGCGCGGAAAGTTTGCTTAAGGAAGGCGAATCCGCCCTTGGCGGCGAATCCCAGAGTGCGCGCAGGATCGGTGCGAGATGCGGCTACGCGAGGTATTTCTCCAGCCGGTCCCAGTAATGCTCGTGCCAGCCTGGATCCAAGTGGTCGAATTCGCCTGCGGGGAAGCCGGTGTGATCCAGAATGACCATGGTCTCGGAACCAAGCGGTTTCAGTTCAAACTTAACGATAGAGTAGACTCCCGAGTCCCAGTGTGTTGCCCGCCACGCCTGCACAATTCGCTGGCCCGCGATCAATTCGACGTTTCGTCCAACGATCAAGCCGCCGAACATGGAAAAAGCGCCGCCCGCCTTGGGGTCGATCTCGGCCGGCATACCAGTGCACGCGGCAAACTGTTTTGAATCCAGGAACACTTCGTAAATACGCTGCTGGCTCGCCTTGAAATGCGCCTCCTGGTGAAGCGACGTGCGCGCTTTGTTAGCCTCGGCAGCCGGCGTTTCCTTCATCGACCCCTGCCGAGCCGCCGCCCAAAGTCTGGAGCTCGCAGCGAGGCCGCCAAATACGGCCCCAACTCCGGCAAAGAGATGCCTTCGCGTCGGCACATCGGCCAGCGTCTTCCGATTCTTCCCCATTCGCATCATTTCCCCCCCAACTGACACAGCCAGCTATCATTTCATCTAAGCATGTCGGCAAGATGTTTTCAAGATCATATTGGGTGTGAGACGTGGATGTGGAAACCCGGACTGGCTTTGTATCAGGGCACGGCTTCAGCCGGGCCGCAACGCATCGGCACCAAGAGGCCTCAGCCACTGAGGCTTTCTTAGTCCGCAGATCCTCAAGCCATGCCCAGATACAAATCCTCATGAACGAGCAACGCATTGCGTATCTCAATACTTAGATTCATGCGAATTCACTAGGAATCGAGACCTTCGCCATTTCTGCGTCGTGCATACGATCTTATCCTGCTGGCTGGAATTCGGATCCCGGCCGGTTGCAGCCGGCGTTCCGGATTTGGCTCTTTTTGGGAACTTTTTGGCCGCCCAGCGCAACTTCCAATATGGGGTCGGGTTCTTAAGTTAGATATATCGGTGAGGGGACCTGTGTCGATCGGACTTGCGGTGGTAATTGCCAAGCACACGCACGGTTTTCCGGTTCACTGCGGCGAGGTGTCGCTATGAACGTAACTGTGCCCGTGGCTCGCACCAGGTATGTAATCGTCCACTACCACATATTCAAGAACGGCGGCAGTACGATTGAATACATACTGGAGCGCGAGTTTGCGGGGCGATTTGCAACGGTTCACGGCAGCGATCCGGACGCCACGCTGAATTCGGCCGACCTGGAAGAATTCCTGCGGCAGCACCCGGGAATAGCCGCGGTATCCAGTCACCACTTGCGCTATCCGATGCCGGTGAGCCGGCAGACGGTGTTTTTCGATTGCTGCTTTCTACGCGATCCGATGGCCCGTTTGTATTCCTGCTACAACCACTATCGGCGCAGCGACGAGGATTCTCTCTATGCGCGTTGGGCGCGATCTCACAACGCGAGAGAGTTCGCGAAGCGCCTGATCGACGAAGCTCCCCATCTGGTGAGCGAGGTGCAAGTGACGCAGTTAGCCAATGCGGGGGCGTTCACGCGTCCAGCGGATGCGCGGGACTTGGAGCATGCATCGGCGATGATACGCGAAATGGCGGTTCCCGGTCTGGTGGAGATGTTCGACGAAAGCCTGGTGGTGGCGGAGTACTTTCTTCGCCCGGCGTTTCCCTCGCTAAGTCTGGAGTATATTCCGCAGAACGTAGGCCATGCCGGGCGGCGCGCGCAGGCCGAGTCTCGGGAGTATTGGGAAAACCTGTGGGGCCCGGACTTATACGGACAACTGCAACGGATGAACGAGATGGATCTGGAGTTAGTGCGCCGGGCGAAGCGGGAAGTCTCGCGCCGGCTGGACAAGATCCCGCAAGCGGCCGACAAGATTGCCGACTTACAGTCGCGTTGCGCGAGATTGGCGCGTGGCACGCGAAGACCGGCGCCGCTCTCACTTTCCGCGGCAGGCGATTAAGACAGCCTCGGAGTCGGCGCTTCGAACAGGTTAAGCCACAGGTTCTTCATCTGAGGGCGTGCCGCGACGTCTGCCCCTCCTTCCCGTGCGAATTCGCGATCTTTGCATCTGCGGCGGAAAGCGATAGACTGTTTCTCGCGTTCACAGGCTGGACAACTACCAGCGCGGCGGCAAGCGGAATCTCAGCCGCGAGGAGAATCACATGCCACAGTACCTGAACCAGGAGCTTGGTTTCGATGAAGTGCGCTGGGCCACCATGCGAAAAACCAGCTACGATTCCAGGCAATCGTTTCAACTCCCTTTCCGGAAAGTCCTGTTGCCGGTCGGGACAAGGCTGTATCGCCTGGTGTATCTCGTTGCGGGCAAGTATTTCGACGAGGTCTGGTGGATGCCGAAAGCAGTGTTCGAAGAATTGCACAACGACGCTAACCGGGCCGGCCACGGAGGCGGGCGGCTGTTTCGCAACTATATCGCGCAGTCTATGGCCCTGCCATCCGGCAGCTTCCAGTTGTGTGTGGTGGAGATTGAGTTGGTTCAGCCTGTCTATGCTTGGGAAGGCCCGTCGTCGCCGCTATTCGACAGACCCGGAGGAATGCAGCAGATCTTCCTGCCGAACCTTGCCGATAGGGGCGCCCCGCGCCAGAGTTCCCATGCGCGGCTCGTCCACACCTATTGGTTGAAGTTCTGACAGAGCGCTCCGGGGAAGCGAAGGAACTCCTTCGCCGCAAACCAGCCTGCCGCGTACCTTTTGGGTGCACGCATCCAAGCGAAGTCTTGAGTCGTGCTGGCGAAATCCGCAGATCCAGATGCCGCTGTCTACTCTCGCCAGGTCCTGAGCAATTGCGCCATTAAACGCGGCAACTACCTTCTGCCGCTGTGGCCGCCGCCACCGTGGGAGCCGCCACCACCACCGGAACTGTGCGAACCACCGCCACCGCTGTGGACGCTTCCACCCCCGCGCGAGCTGGGCGAACCGCCGCCGTAGCTCCGTGCGCCGCCACTAGAACCGCGGTAGGTGGGAGCGGACATACGGGGCGCCGGCTGAAACGAGCGCTGTGCCGGAGCTCGATAGTTTTGCGCCGCGCTTCGATAGCTTTGTGCCGAGCCGCGATAGCCTTGCTGGCCCTGGAAGTGCTGCCAACCCGCGGAGCTTTGCGCGCCCTGGAAGCTGCGCGCGCCGGATTGCAGTCCGTTGCCCCGATATGAGTTTCCAGTCCCGGCGTTACCCGCACCGAACCGCTGCCAGTTTCCGCTCCGGCCGGCCGGCATACGCGAAGCTTGCGAGGCCGCGCCGAACCGGCTGCTGAGTTGACTGTTCGGATAGCCTACTCCCATCCGATGAGCGGGATCGTGCGCCCATGCCGATCTCCCCAAATACCCGCTGCCATAACCGTAACCGCCGTGAAATCCATATCGATTGAAGAAGCCGTTGTTGACGAACAGGCGGTGACCGAACCAATTCAAGCCCCATCCCCAACCGCCAAATCCCCATCCGCCCCAGCCGCCGAAACACAATCCGATGTCGATGCCAGGTCCGAACCAATATCCGTAGCTCGGATAGAAGAGCGGCGGATAGTAGCCCCAGGCCGGAGGCCCCCAAACATACGCGGGGTCATAGGTCGGGACGTAAATCACCTGGGGATTGGCTGGCTCAATCTCGACTGCGGACTGCCCGCCCTGGTTCTCCGTGGTTACCGTCTCCTGCGGGGTAGACTGCAGTTTGCCGTTCGCCTGCGCGCGCTCGCGCATGCGCTGCACGGCGGCCATTACATCGGCCTGCTGCGCCAGGAAGGCGTTGCCCAGATCGGTAGTCCATTGGATGTCCTGAGTCAGCTTCGCCAGCACGTCCGGCAGGGCCACCAGCGCTTGCACGCTGGCATCCCAATTCTGTTGCCGCGCGGCATCCATCAACTGCTGTCCTTGCAGGTTGCCATTGGCCTGTCGCCACTGTTGCGCTTCCATCAATTCCACCGGGTATGTACAAGCTGCCAGCACCTGTCCCAGCAGCGGATCCGGATAGAGTGCTATGGGCGCAACCAGATCATCCAGTTGCTGTGGAGCCAAAGCCGTCGCTTGGGGCGGGCCAGGAGGTGGAACTGCCGGCCCCTGTGCCAATGCAACTGTTCCCAGCCCCGTCAAAAACAAAACGCAGATCGACGACACCGCCCGCCGAAGCCACGGTCGCACTGCTTGGCGTTCCATTTCGGTACCTCCCTGCCAGGAATCGCTCACCGCCGGCCCCGCCGCCAGTCCCGCGCTCCCGGCCTTCAATTGTTTGGACGTCCGACACCGTCTCGTGGTTGTGGCCCTTTTGAGCCATTGGGGGGGACAGACTACTGGCAGCCCGACGGACTGATGTACTAATTAGTGCATGGCGACGGTAGCTCCGGCTTGTCACCCGGCGGATAGCCACCTGGACTAAGAAACGGACTCCCGGTTTCTGAACACAAGCTCCGATACGAAGGCGAGCCCGTAACAGACGATCGCCATCACGTAGAGCGCCCGGAAGCCGAAGTACATCGAATTGTATTCCAACAAACCGCCGCAGATAGCCCCCAAGAGGTTCATGGCCATGATCGCCGAGATCTGTTTGGTAGACGATAGCAGGGTGGAAAACACGATGCCCGAAAACAAGAGCGGCAAGGTGAGCAACACGGCGGTTTCCAGCCGCCCCAGCGGAGTCGAGGCAAATCCGCCGGAGCTGGCAGCCAACCAGCCAATACCCAACGCCAGCAAGAGGCCCAGATACGGAACCAGAGATCGCCTGATATCCAGCCACTGAACCAGGCAGTTTCCCAGAAATGCCATCGTCAGGATGCCGGCGATCACAACACCGATGACCTGCCATGTGTTCCCAAACGTCAGGCCCATTTCCGTGATCCCTTTGGTTTCGATCAGCATGAAGCCGACTCCCAGGAAGAAGAACGATAGATGACTGAATTTCGGCGACTGGTCGAAGAAGTTGCCACCGACGAGCAGCGAAAGGATCAGGATCTGGACGATCATGATGAGGTACGAGACCGGGTATAGGCGTCGCGGCATGTAAAAGAAAGGCCAATCGTCAGTCGACACGCTGGCGTGCAGCGACGGATCGGCATAATGGGCAGTCCAATCGGTGAATCCTGAGTCCTGGAGCAGTTTGGGCGGCAGCGCCCAGTCCTTCCGGTTCGACGCCAGGAATATAACGGCACCGTCATAGCCGGCCGACACGCAGACGGGAGGCTGTCCACCAAAGACCTGTTGTAGCATGAGATAGATTTTGCGGCCCAGCTCGTCCGAGAGGACAGAGAACGAGAGGGAAACCATGCCGTCAGGCTTGAGCCGGTCCCTTGCGTCGCGCAATCCCTCCACGGTATAGACAAATGAATCCAACCGGACGCTGGAACCATGACTGAGAAGAGTGTGGGAATCCAGCAGGCCGTAAACGATCAGGTCGTATTTTCGCTCTGTGTCGCGGAGAAAGGAGCGCGCATCATTAGTGATCGCATGCACCCGTTGGCTGTGATAAGGCTTTTCCGGATGGTTGAGCTTCCCGGTCGCCAGGATGGCAGGATCAATCTCAATCGCATCCACCCGTCCCGCACCGGCACGGAGAGACGCGGAAACATCATTACCGGTGCCCGCGCCTACCACCGCGACATCGTCCAGAACAGGCTGGGCCCGATAGGGGAAGTCATAGTAATTGCGGACCCTGGTCAGCGACGGAGAGAGGCTGGGGTTGGAAAAATCGTAGATGTGCTGATAGTAATGACCGGCGGCTCTTATCAAGGTCAGGCCCGTGTCAGGATCGGCGCCAATTTCCAGCAATTGATAAGGGGAGTAGACCCGGTTCCAGAGACGATCGATGGGCCACCACGCCAAAACTACCGTGCAAAACAGAGTGAACACGACGCCCGTGGTCAGGGCGCCACGCTGTCTGGAATGAAACAGCAGAACTCCCAGGAAGCAGAACGTAAACCGGACCAGCGGAGGAGTCCACAGGAGGCTCGCAAGCAGCATCAGCACAACGCCAAGCAGGCTGCCGAGCAAGTTCAGGCCATATGCCCGAAGGCGCCCGCGGCGTTCCATCAGCCGGCCGCAAAGCTGGCCGATGGGCAAGAAGGTCAAAGCAGTGATCAGGAAGATCGTCGTAAGCAGCACGAACAGAATCACGGTACGGGGCCAATCGCCGGTACTGACGCCCATCGTGAACTGCTCCCGGAAAGGGATGACATGGAAGAGTTCCGGCACCAGTCGGGTCACCATAATGAAACAAATCTGCCAGGCGAGAAGAGGGATGACCGTCAGGAGCGGGATGCGGTCCCGTGTGGCGAGCGCATAGCCTAGGCCGAGCCCCGCAAAACATGCCAGAAGGCTGAAGTTCTTGTAGAATGCGAGGAATTCCAAAACGGACGATTGCCAGCGGATCAGCGCCAATTCGAGAACGAGGCTGAGAGCCGCAGCGCCCACGATGGCGACATCGACATACTTGAGATCCAGATTATCCAGGAACTGCGCCTGGGCGGAAGCGTCG
>CAZFOP010000097.1:8787-10280 GCA_964520085.1 uncultured Solibacteraceae bacterium
AGTTTCTTGAGCAGATAATAGAGGGCCAGAATCACTAGCGCCGCACCGCAGGCAAGCAGAGCTGCCTCCAGCAGAAACGCCGGCGACGTCAAGCCGCCGGACTTGAGCCTGTCGGCTAGCGAGATACCGAAATGCCGAGTTCTGAATCGCGGGGCCAACGGGAGGACGACTAGAACGATGCAACTGGTCAGGCCGACCAGCATCAGAAGGCGAACCAACGCCCGCACCATCAGGGACTGCGCCCTCACTTCAAGACCGTTTCCGTCAACATGCTCAGTTCCTGTAATATGCAACGGAGTCTCCCTTGAGGCCGCCGACTGCGATCATAACAGCATACTGGACAACAGCGGAAGCCATTTGGCCATCGAAGCTGAGCGACCAAGCCCGACAGGCTTCCCCCGGCGAATGCCCGACGTCCCGCTTCGCCAGGTCTCGATAGCTCCGCCCGTTATCAGAACATGACCATACTCATAGTGGCGAGGCGGACCCCATCGTCTGGACAAAGTCTTGGCCGCCTGCAGCCATCTGTGGCAGTGGCGGGGTAGCGGGCGCACCAAGAAGTGTTGAGTTGATCTCAACACCGCAGTCAAGACTGTTCATATTGCGTCCCGCACAACTATGGTAATGAACACAAAGGACTTGCCAAATAGGGGGGTAAAGGGGACGCGTTTTCGCGGCCCGCCCACCGGCGAGTGGCCCATCCGCGTGCCTCCCTCACCCCGCCAGCCCATTCCGAATCAGCAACGCCCTCGGGTCCGGATCTCTCCCCATGAAGGCGCGGTATAATTCCGCCGGGTCGGCGCTATCGCCGCGGGAGAGAATGTTGCGCCGGAATTCTTCGCCGACTTCGCGGCTGAAGATGCCTTGCTCGCGGAAGCGTGTGAAGGCGTCGGCTTCCAACACCTCGGCCCACTTGTAGGAGTAATATCCAGCGCCGTAGCCGACCGGGCTGGCGAACAGATGCGTGAAAGCTGCGATCATGGCATGGGCCGGCGGGAGCGGTGCGGGGCTGAACTCTTCGAGGATGCGGCGCGTGTATTCCACCGCGTCGCCATCGCGGTCGGCCGAGTATTGCACATGCAGCAGCAGATCGATATAGCCGAACCCGAGCTGCCGCATCTGTTGATTGGCGGCGCGAAAGGTGCGCGCCCGCTTCATCTTCTGAAATAGCTCGTCGGGCACCGTCTGGCCGGTCTCCCAGTGGCGCGCGAACAAATCGAGCGATTCGCGTTCCCAACACCAGTTCTCCATGATCTGCGACGGCAGCTCCACGAAATCCCAGGCCACGTTGGTGCCTGCCAGGGTCCGTGTTTCCACGCGGCTCAGCAGATGGTGCAGCAGGTGACCGAATTCGTGGAAGATGGTTTCCACTTCGCGGTGCGTAAGCAGCGCCGGCTTGCCGGCCACCGGCGGAGTCAGGTTGCCACAGACCAGCCCGAGGTGCGGGCGGAATTTCGCGCCGTCCGGCCCGCCGGTGATCAGCGCATCCATCC
>CAZFOP010000098.1:0-10266 GCA_964520085.1 uncultured Solibacteraceae bacterium
ATCCGGCCGCGCTGCGCGACGATGTCACCACGCCGGCCGGCTGCACCATCGGCGGGCTGCTCATGCTGGAGGACGGGCGCATACGCTCGGTGCTGGCGCGGGCGGTGGAAGAGGCCACCAAGATTTCGGCGCACCTGGGCGTGGGTCCCAACAAGATTTCCGAGAGCAGCGGTCAGCGCTCGGGAGATTAAGGGACGCGCCATGCCAGAAGTCGAATCGCAAGCGCTCGCCGCGGACCTGATCCAGATTGAAGACCGCTGGGGCGCCCACAATTACCGCCCGCTCGACGTTGTGGTGGAGCGCGCCGAGGGTGTGTGGGTGTACGCCGTCGACGGGCGCCGCTATATGGATTGCCTGAGCGCCTATTCCGCGCTCAACCAGGGCCACTGCCATCCGCGCATTCTGCTGGCGATGATGGAACAGGCATCGCGCGTGACGCTGACATCGCGCGCGTTTCGCAACGACCAATTGCCGCGGTTCTGCGAGGAACTCGCCGCAGCGTGCGGCATGCAAATGGTGCTGCCGATGAACACCGGCGCCGAGGCGGTCGAGAGCGCTATGAAGGCCGCGCGCCGCTGGGGCTACACCTGCAAACACATTCCGCGCGACGAGGCGGAGATCGTCGTTTGCGAGAACAACTTTCACGGTCGCACGACGACCATCACCGGCTTCTCGAGCGAACCGCTCTACCGCGACGGCTTCGGGCCGTTTACGCCAGGCTTCGTGACGGTACCCTTCGGCGATATCGAGGCGCTCGAAGCCGCCATCTCTCCGCGAACGTGCGCGCTGCTGATCGAGCCCATTCAGTGCGAGGCCGGCATTCTGATTCCGCCCGACGGTTACCTGCGGCAGGTGGCCGACCTTTGCGCGCGCGAGCGCGTCCTGCTGATGGCCGACGAAATCCAGACTGGCCTCGGCCGCACGGGACGGATGTTCGCCTGCCAGCACGAGAACGTGCAGCCGGATGTGTATATTCTCGGCAAGGCGCTCTCCGGCGGCGTGTATCCGGTATCGGCGGTGGTTTCCTCGAGCGAGGTTCTGGGCGTGTTCCGGCCCGGCAGCCACGGCAGCACGTATGGCGGCAACCCGCTGGCGTGCGCGGCGGCACGCGCGGCGCTGCGGGTGATCGAGGACGAGCGGTTGGCCGATCGCTCGGCCGAGCTGGGCGCGTGGTTGCTGTATGAGCTGCGCAAGCTGCGCCATCCGCACATCAAGACGATCCGCGGACGAGGGCTGCTGATTGGCATCGAGCTACTGGTGCCGGCGCGATCCTATTGCGAGCGGCTGAAGGACTTGGGGCTGCTGTGCAAGGAGACGCACGATTACGTGATTCGCCTGGCTCCGCCGCTCATCATTTCGGAAGAGGACCTGGCGTGGGCCGCCGGACAACTGCGCCAAGCGTTCGAGGCATAGCGGCGAAGGAGGGTGGTGGATCCCAACGAAGAGCGGTTGCGACGGCTAGAGCGAGAAGTCCGCGATCTGCAAGTCGCCTTGGACCGGAACCGCGTGGCTCTGGAGGCGCTGACGGCAGAAAGCCAGGCGGAGCTTACGAAATTGGCCGCCTGGTTGAAGGCCACTTCGCGGAGCGTCGAGGACATAGCGCAGAGTCGCATCTGGCGTACCCTTTCGTTGCTGGGGAAACTGTTCCTGCGGACTCCGCCACCGAAATCTGCGCCCGAAGGCGAAGTGTCGGCGGAGTACCAAGGGTGGATCGAGAACTTTGAATGGCGTGATGAGGCGCTCATCCGGAAACGGTTGAGTGAGTTTACGTATCGGCCGCGGATCAGCCTGATCGCTCCATTTGGCGACTTGTCTCAGCCGTTGATCGAGCGGAGCGTGCAGAGCTTGGCGGCGCAGAGCTACGCGGAGTGGGAACTTTGCCTGACCGGCAGCGGCCCCGGACACGCGGCGTCCACGGACTCGCGCGTTCGCACCAAATGGCACGAGAGCAATCCGTGGCAGGCGGCGTTGCAACTGGCAACCGGAGGTTTCCTGGCCGTTCTGGATGGAGGAGGAGTTGTGGCCGCCGATGCGTTGTTCCACATCGTCGACCTTCTGAATCGCGAGCCGGCCACGGACGTGATCTACTGCGACGAGGATTGCATAGATGCGCGGGGGCGGCGGGACCAGCCGTTTTTCAAGCCAGGGTGGTCCCCGGATCTGATCCTCAGCATGAATTACGCGGGACGGCTGACCGTGCTGCGGCGAGAATTGGTGCTGCAGGCGGGCGGCGGGAGCGGCGATTACGACCTCCTGCTGCGGGCTATCGAACGGACAAATCGGATCCGGCATATTCCCCGCGTGCTGTATCATGCAGCAGCGGCAGGCGCGCCCCGCGACCCGATCGAAGACCGGCGAGCGGTGGATGCGCACCTGCGCCGCGCCCATCCAGGAGCCTGGACGGAGGCGGATGTGGAGAATGGCCGATGGCGGGTGCGCTATCCAGCGCCGCTGGACGGGCGGGTGAGCATCGTCATTCCATCGGGGGGTAAGGCCGATCTGCTGGAAGCGAACTTGCGGAATCTGTTCGGGAAGACCGATTACTCGCGGTACGAAGTGATGGTGATCGACAATTCGCAGGGTGAAGCCGTGGAGAAGGTGGTGAACGCGGCGAGCGCGGGTACCCGCGCGGTCCGCCATATCGATTTCCGGCACAGGCCCTTCAACTTCGCCAGCATTTGCAACGCGGCTGCGAGTTCCTGTGATTCGCCATTTCTGCTGTTTCTGAACGACGACACGCAGGTCGTCTCGCCCGGTTGGCTGCAGGCCATGGTGGAACTGGGGGCGCGTCCGGAGGTTGGCGTGGTGGGGGCGAAGCTGCTGTTTCCGGACGGGACCATCCAGCACGCGGGCATTGCATTGGGGCTGTTCGGGCGATCGGGCCACCTGTTCAAGGGGCTCGATGGGGCGGCCGGTCACTACTTCGGGCTGGACCGGGCGATTCGCGACGTGAGTGCAGTGACGGGTGCATGCCTACTAATCAGAGCGGAGGCGTTTCGCGAGTTGGGGGGCTTCGATCAGGATCGGTTTCCAGTGGACGGTAACGATCTGGACTTGTGCCTGCGCGCCAGCGCCAAGGGCTACCGGGTGCTCTACACGCCCTACGCGCAGTTGCTTCACTATGAATCGCTTTCCAAGGGCCCACTCGACCGTACGGCGAATCCGGCGGAGATCCAGTCGTTCGCGCTGCGGTGGGCGGATGCTATTCGCGACGATCCATTCTATAACCTAAACTTGACCCGCTACGGGGTCGACTGCTCGCCGCGAAAGAGCGACGAGCAGAAAGGATTACACGTTGCGTGCTAGCAACGCGGTCGATATGGATTCGTCTGTTCTGGAGAGGATGCGCGCGGACTGGAACAGGCGCGCCGCCGAGGATGCGTATTACTACGTAGCGTTCGGGCGCCGGAAACAGGACGACAGCGAGTTTTTTCAAACAGCGGACGAGGTGCTAGCCTGGCTGCGGGACGAAATGCGCCGCGTCGAGACGGAGCCCGGAAAGGCGCGCGCGCTCGAGATCGGATGCGGGCCGGGACGGCTGATGCGTCCGCTCTCGGCGAGTTTTCAGGAGATTCACGGAATTGACGTTTCCGACCGGATGATTCGCCTGGCGGAGCGCAACCTGGAAGGGATAGAGCACGCGCAAGTGAGGACCACCTCGGGCGCGGATCTTTCGCCTTTTGCGAGCCAGCATTTCGATTTTGTTTACTCCTATGCGGTCTTCCAGCACATCCCTTCGCGGGACGTCGTGTTGCAATACTTGCGCGAGGCGGTGCGCGTGCTCAAGACCGGCGGGATACTTACGTGCCAACTCAACGGCCGGCAGGAGTCGTCTTCCCGCGCCACGACCTGGCATGGTGTCCACATTTCCGCTGAAACCGTGCTCAATCTCGCGCGAGAACTGGACTGCCAAGTGATGGCGTTGGGCGGCGTCGACACCCAGTACATGTGTACCACCTGGCGCAAACGTACGCCGGGTTGGCGCAACACTGCCGGAGCCGCGGAGCTGGCAGCGAGGGAGATCCGGCTGGCAGGGGGCTCGGACCGGATTGTGGCCGGCCGGCCCGCGGCCTTCGCGCTGGCTATCGAGCATCCGGACCCGGATTGGGATGTCGCAGATATGGCGGCGCGAGTGCAGGGGCGCCCGGCCAGCGTGCGCATCGTCAAGCATCCGGACGCCGAGGGATGGAACGACATCGTGTTGGAGGTGCTGCCGTGCGAAGCGGGTGCGGCGCCAGTGGAGTTGTATTGGCGCGGCCAATCGATGTGTCGGCCCGTCACACTTCAAGTGGCGGAATATCGCGTTGGGCAGCCGGCGCTGGTTTCGCTTACCGACGGGGTGAATTATCTCTCCGCATCGCGGATTACCAGCCGGACAGTGAAGATCATCCTGGACGATGTCACATCGCCGGACCGCGTTCGCATCGCGATCGACGGCAGAGCCGTCAGGAACTCCGGACCGCTGTGCATCAGCGCGCAGACGCTGAGGTATGGATGGGATCTCTTCTTGAAGGATTCTTTTGGTCCGGGGCGCCATCGCCTCCTAATCGAGCATGGCGAGACCGCTTTGCCGGCGCTGGCGATCGATCTGGGGGTCTTGCAGTCGCTGGACGTATTCCGCGGCGCGCCATCCGGAGAGCGGTTCTTGGAACGACGCAGAGACGCGCTTTGGTCGCTGGTGACGGTTGTCGCCGGAGCGGGCGAGGACCACAGCGAGGCGCTAGTGGCCAGCGCCAGCGCGCTTCCGTTTCGAGCGGGGCAAATTGCGGGCATCGTGTTTCGCGGGAATCCGGAGAGGGAAGTGCTCGCCGAGTTCCGGCGTGTGTTGAAAGACGAGGGCGCCTTGTACCTGGAAGTGCCATCGCCAAGGGATCTCGGGCCCGAGGAACTGGCGCGGGAGTCGGGGCTCGAATTCCGTTGGCGGCGCGACCTGGCGGGCGGCCAAGCCAGCGGCACGGCGGTTTTCGCCCGGTCGCTCTTGAGTCTGGGGCGGCGCGCGGCGGATCGCTGCCTGGGAACGCGGCTGGCGCTTGGCGGAGTGGGGTTCTACTTTGGACGCGAGTGGGGGGCGCCGGACGCGCGGCCGAGACTGAATGGCTGCGTGCGATGCGGCGCGGTACACTCCAGCACTCAACTTTCAGCCGCCGGGACGCTGAGTTCGCTCTATCCCCTGGTGCGGTATCGGTGTCCGGGTTGCGGTGCGGTCAATGTCCTTACCATCGACCGGTAGCCGGGAACGGCGAACGCCACCACGAGCAATGTGACGCAGGCACTCGCTAAGCAAGTCACTAGTAGTTCCGTGCCGCCGTCATAGCAGAGCAAGATTTCGCAATTGCCGCGGCAGGAAGGATGCACGACAATCAGGCCAATGCCATCGGAGCGGATCGGCTGGGGCTTCCCGCCGACGCTGGCGTGCCAACCAGGATGGTAGTTCACCTGCACGGAAACTACCTGTCCTTCGTTCATGCGCGCACGAATCAACGCCGTGTGGCGATCCTTCCAGGTCCACTCCGCAAGCGGATACGCGGGGTTCTCCAGGGCATCGACATAGGCCTTGAGCTGCGTTCCGTCGACGCCATCCGGGCGCCGGTGTTCGATCAGCGAAGCGAGCGGGACAACATGGGCGAGCGAGGGAGCGCGCGTCGGAATTGCATAAATGGTATCGCCATTTTCGCGCCGCAGGACCGGCAAGAGGCCATCGAACTTGGCCGGTGCGCGAAAGGGCTTGAAGTACTCCGAACTGGAAGGGCCAGGGACTGTGACGGCCCGCGCTCCCATGGTCTTGAGCCACAGAACCGCGAACTCGCCGTCAGTCATTCCAGGTTCATGACCGGCATAGACGGCGAAAACGGCAATGCGGGTCGCAAAATTGGGAGCCGTTGGATCGTGCCCGCCGCTCAGTTGAGGGATATCGGTGAGAACATTTGCCAGATACTCATGCGACGCGGAGATCATGATGCGCTGGCCGGGGAGATTCGTATCGAGCCAGTGAGCGATCCTGTAGTTCGCGGTCTGTGTGATATCGACGGACTGAACCAGGCTCCGGCCGTAGCCCACAACGTGACGGAACTGGAGTACGGCAGCGACCGCTAGCAACGCGATCAATCCATAGCGCCAGCGGACGGGAAATCGGTCGAGCACAGCGGCGGCGGCAAACCCCACCAACAGGCTCAACGACAAATCGGCCGCGATCAGGTATCGATGCGACTGCGGCACGACGTGGATATGCCAAGCGATGCCCAGGTAAGCGATGCCGAGAATGGCGCCGGTGAAGAGACTGACCGCGCGAATGAGGGCGGGGACCCGGAAGCGAGTTAATCGCCAAAATACGGCCAGGACGGCGAGCAGTGCGCAGGCGCCCCAGAAACAGCGCACATTGAAGCGATAGTCGCCGTCAACTGTCGGCGAATTGACCCGGATCGCCTGCAAGACCGAGGGCGGCACCAAAGGCGAGATCCAAAGATACACGGCCCCGGCGACGGCCAAAAGAACTAGGGCGTTGCGCCAGAACCGCTTGGTCTCGACCGTACACAGCAGGCAGGCGGCAGCCAGCGCTAGAATTACGGCGCCGAACGCATTGGCCAGAATCACGGCCGCGCTACAGAGTCCGGCACTGACGGCTAGCCAGTACCGCCGGCGAGTGAAAGTGAGATAAAGGAACAGGATCGCCAGCGGAAGCAAGGCCAGAGCAGCCATCTCAGGCGCCTCGCCAAAGAAGACCGGATTCTGCAAACGCCTCAGGTTCCAGAGGGATAACTGAGCGACTCGAACCGTGCGGGAGACCAGGGCGGTGCAGGTGAAAAGAGAATAGATAAGCCCACAGACAAAGCTGGTCCAGCGGCGTCGGCTGATGGTCGCAGCCATCGCATACAAGAAGACCGGTCCTAGCGAAAAGAATATCGCTGTGGCGAGGTGAAATGAGTGAGGGATGCTGGTTCCCGTCAGCAGGGCGAGCCCCGCAGTCGTGGCGGGGAGCAGTGGAAAGTAGGTATTCTGAAACGGAGTTCCGCCATTCCAATACGGCCACCACAATAGATCGCGAGGGTGATCCACCATTCCGCGGGCCAATGCCATGAAGGAGCATTCGTTACTGCCAAGGTAAGCGGAGTACTCCAGTCCCGCCAGTTTCCAAGCAATCCACAGGTTCACCAGCAACAGGGTGGCGACTGGCAAAAGCGCACCGACGAGGTGGCCAGTCAGTCCCCTCGGGTCTTGACGCGCTACTCCCCGAAAAGCCATTCGGGAAAACGCTTCCTGGGGATTGAGTCCTTGCGTCCTAGCGCAAGGATGCAATCGTCACGAAGAGCCGTGGGCCGCCTCACACTGCGCAAAATGGGAAGCACCCATTGCGGATCCTCCAGTTCCGTTTCGCCATAGGGAATGGTCTCGACCGAGAGCACGATGAATCCCGAGTCCGCCAACAGGAGGCGGATCTCGTCGGGCGTGTACTCGCGGGAGTGGCCCGGTTCTGGATCGGCGCCGAACCGGCTGCGCGCATAACGGCGGAAAGAGGCGGGGTGGGCGCCCTTGAGCACCTGGGCGATGGACTGCAAAGAGACAATGTTCGGCGTGCTGAGGACCAGAATGCCGCCGGGCTTCAAAACGCGATAGATCTCGCTCATCATGTGCATCGGGTCGTTCTCCAAATGCTCCAAGAGCTCACAACAGAGGACCGTGGAGAAATAGCCGTCGGGGTATGGAAACGGGTCCACATCGGCGCCAAATAGATCGATGAAGCACTCGAATTGCTCCCCGTCGTTCGAAACGGTGGAGCGCCTAGCGCTTTCCCCAGGCTTCCCCAAATAGCAGCCGCGGACTTCTCCGTACCCTAGCAGGTTTCGCAATGCCGGGGTCACCTGCAGATAACAGCCCATCTCGAGAACGCGATCCTCCTTGCCGCCGTGCGGGATGCGCTGCAACGTCCGCGCAAGCCGGTTGGCGTGCGTGCGAAAGTAGCGGGCACTATCCGACTCCGGTGCGATCCATCGGCGCAGGTAAGCTTCTGCCGTCTGCGCGCTGAGTGGCTGTGTGACGATGGGCGCGGGAACGGCGGGAAGGCGGTGATTGCCGTTGCCGGCCGGAGCGCCCCCGGCCGCATCCCGGGCGAACGCCGCGTACATCTGGGCGACTTTCGGCCAAGCGCAGGATTCGCCGACCCACTGCTGCGCGCGGCGTCCAATCTCGTCGATGCGCGATGGAGCTTCGATCAGCCACTTCACGCATTCGACCAGGACAACGGCTTCGTAGTCATCGGGCGGAATTCGGATGCAGACGTCATCGGGAAGGTCGCGGCAGGCTCCGGCATCGGAAACGATGACGGTCTTACCCAAACCGAAGGCGCGCATCATGGTTCCGGAGGTTTCACCAAAGGTTGGATGACGGAGATTGAGGATGATGTCGCAGGCGGCCAAGTGCTGGTCGTAGGCTTCGGTAGTGGCTAAATAGCCCATTACGTGCACACGTCTTTCCAGCTTCGCCAGCGCGATCCAACGCCGGAGAGGGACTTCGGGATGGGGCTCGCCCACCACCAGAAACTCGGCGGAAGGACACGATGAGAGGAGGGCCTCAAAGGCGCGGAAACATTCCAGCCCGCGCTTATCCGGCCGCTGAAATCCAAAAAGACCGATTAGCGGAACGGCGGAGCCAGCGCCGATTGCCCTGCGGCACGCAGCAGAATCCAGATTGCGAACGGACGAGCCGTGGGGAATGATGGCGACCGGGCCAGAGAAGCCTTTCTGTCGCAATCCGCGCTCGGCAGATGTGCTGTGGGCGATGCAGCGCTGGCTGCGGTCGAGAAGTTGGCGCAGCATGGTGAACGTACGCGGTTGCGGTACTTCGAACAGGTCGCCGCGCCCCGGATCTTCGAGGCCTTCGCCGTAGACCTCGTACATGACCTTGCGGAGGTAGGCCCGCCGGTTGCCGTAATTCAAAGTCTGGCCCTTGATCAGGTCGTGCAGGTTGACCTCATGCAGCACGGAGATTCCAGGGTGCTGGATCGCCATATCGTAGATCCCCGCGTGGTAAGGATTATTGGCGATTTGATAGATCACGGCGTCGAAGGATTTCTCATTAATACGACGGGCTCCTTCGAAGACGTGGAGGTTGACCAGTTTTCGAAGTTCGTCAATCAGTTGGGCCGCATAGTCCGCTGTCCCCGTTCGGGCGGGCGGGAGCGGGGTGAACATGGCTACGCGGAGTGGCGCGCTCATGCTGACGTTTCCAGGCTGTCGGCGCGATAAGGCTCGCGGATTCCGGCGGGACGGCGGGCAATCATGGCATAAGCCCGGGGCCCATAAAGATGGGAGTTCAAACGGCGAACAAACTCCAGTTCCGCAACCGGAGCCTCGGGTCCCTCGGGAGCGGAATCGAGCGCGCGCTCGATGACCATCTCGAGCCCGAAGTATTCGAGCAGAAATCGGGCCGTAAAGACGGGCAGCGGCCGCAGGACGGTTGGATCGTACCAGACATCCTCGGAGCCCGCCAGGAGGCTGGCGGGGTTGGACGACTCCAGGATGAGAATGCCGGCGGGTTTGAGTGCGCGAACGGCTTCGCGCACCAGTTCCCAGGCATAGCGTGCCGGATAGCGATTCAGCGTGTAGAACGCGCCGATCAGCGAATAGCTGGAGTCGGCGGCATGGCGCAGGAAAGCCAACGGTTCGGCCTCAGTCACACGGAGGTTCTGCGCCCGGCAATGGGCAAGGGCGGCGAGATTGTCGTCCACTCCGATCGCGTCACGGCCGCTCGAATTGGCGGCGCGCAGCCAGTCGCCGTCGCCGCAGCCGATATCCAACCAGGGGCCGGCGGGAAGCGCTGGCGTGAGACTCTCGATTACGGATAGGTTTTTCTGAACATTCAGCACCCGCTCTTCGGGGGCGGATTTCGCGCTATTCCTGAGTGCGAAGATGTAGTGGTCGAATGCCGGGTCGCCGGGTGGGGCTCCGGAAAGGAGATCGGTCAGGGGTGCGGCCTGGGTGCCGTGGACACGCATCTCCGATCGGACGCCTTCCAGTTCGGCGTAAAGCCGCTGCGTGACGGCAAGATGCTTCTCCATCGCCTCACAAAAGTGTTCCGCCATTTCAACGGTGGCGCCGTGAAAACGATGGATCTGCGGCGTGTACCAGAACAGCATGCGCTGCACGGTGCGCACGAATATGCCGCCAATGCGGGCTCGCAACGAGTTCGGGCTGGGCGGCATTTTGCCGACTATATCGCGCAGGGAATAGAGTTGCTGGTAAGAGAGCCCGAGCCTGGCGATTTCCCCGTGCA
>CAZFOP010000099.1:0-10180 GCA_964520085.1 uncultured Solibacteraceae bacterium
CGTCAACCATCGCCTTGCCGAACACCTGGCAAGCCAGAAAGACGCTGCGCAGATCGACGTCGAGGATGCGCTGCCATTCCGCCTCTTCGATTTCAAAGAACGGCGTACCCGAATTAATCCCCGCCGCGTTCAAGAGAATATCGACGCCACCGAAATTGGCCAACGTGGCTTCGAGCACGCGCTGGATGTCCGCCTTCCGCGTGACATCGGCCTGGCACGCCAGCGCCTTGCGCCCCAAGCCGCGGATCGCCTGAGCCTGGCGCTCCGCACTCTCCGCGTTCAGATCCGCAATCGCGATGTTCGCGCCCGCTCCGGCCAATCCCATGGCAATTTCGCCCGCCAGCACTCCTCCCCCGCCGACCACCACCGCGGTCTTCCCCGCCAGCGAAAAAAGGTCTTCAATCAGCGTATGGACTTCAGCGTCGCTCATGGCTTTTACCAGTGACTCCTAGCACTCTTCGATCGGATTCCACCATCCAAAAAATACATCGGCATAAGGGGCGGTGAAAGCACACGCCCCACTGCTGCCTTCGGCACTTAGCGTTGAATTCTGGCCGAGCCGCCTTTGGCGAACGCGCGGACCTGGTCCACGGTCGCCATAGTCGTGTCGCCCGGGAACGTCGTCAACAGCGCGCCGTGGGCCCAGCCCAGTTTGACCGCCTCGGCCGGCTCCGCGCCGCTGAGCAGGCCGTAGAAGAAGCCGGCCGCGAAACCGTCGCCGCCTCCCACCCGGTCGTAAACATCGAGCTCCGCCACCGGGGCGTTGTGAACCTGACCGTTGACCCACGCCACCGCGCTCCAACTGTGCCGGTTGGTCGAGTGAACCTCGCGCAGGGTGGTCGCCACGATCTGGATCTGCGGGTGCTTGGCTACCGCCTGCTCGATCATTTTGACAAACGCCGAGGGATCCAGCTTGGACTTGGCCGCCACTTCCGGTCCGGCGATTCCCAGCCCTTTCTGCAAATCCTCCTCATTGCCCACCAGCACATCGACGTTCTTTACGATGCGGCTCAACACTTCCGCCGCCCGCGCTTCGCCGCCCGAAATGTTCCAGAGCTTTTGGCGGTAGTTCAGGTCGAAGCTGACGATAGCGCCGGCCGCCTTGGCCGCCTGCATGCCTTCGATCACCAGCTCCGCCGTGGTGGGAGATAGCGCGGCGAAAATCCCTCCCGAATGAAACCAGCGCACGCCACCCGCGAAGACTTCGCTCCAGTTGAAATCGCCCGGCTTCAAGCGCGCCGCGGCTTCGTTACACCGGTTATAGAAAACCACCGGCGCGCGCGCCCCGCAGCCACGGTCGCTGAAGACGGTCGCCATGTTGGGGCCGGTGACGCCATCGTGCGCGAAGTGTTTGTAAAACGGCTTGACGCCCATCGCGCGCACGCGCTCCGCGATCAGATCGCCAATCGGATAATCGGCCATCGCGGTGACGATGGCGGTGTGCAAGCCAAAACAATTGGCCAGGTTTGCCGCCACGTTGAATTCACCGCCGCTCACGTGGATGCGGCACTCCGTTGCCTTGCGAAACGGAACGATGCCCGGATCCAGCCGGTGCACCAAAGCACCGAGCGAAACCAAATCCAGCGCGCCCTTATTCGGAATCTTCCAGGATTGACCCATAGCTTTTCTCGTGAACCTCGCTTGCGGGGATTGTCGAAAAGAGATTGAAGTCTTAAACTAGAATCCCGCGCGATCCGCTGTCAAGGCCAGCCACGCGAATCCTCGATTTAGCCTGGCTGAACGATCGATTCGCCTCCGGCGCGCCCGCTCGCCGCCTGAGTGGCACCTTGGTAAACTGAGGTTAAACTGGAGGGCAACAAGATGAAATTCTTTCTCGACACTGCGAATCTCGACGAGCTGCGCCGCGGCACGGCCTGGGGCATCGTCGATGGCGTCACCACCAATCCTTCGCTGATTGCCAAAGAAGGAAAGCCGCTCGAGGAGCACATCCGCGAGATCTGCGGCATTATCGACGGCGATATCAGTGCGGAGGTGGTCGCGACCACCTCGCCGGAGATGATTGGCGAGGGCCGCAAGCTGGCCAAGATTCATCGCAACGTGGTCGTCAAGTGCCCGCTCACGCGCGACGGCATTGTGGCTACCAAGGAGTTGGCCTCCGAAGGAATCCGCGTCAATGTGACGCTCTGTTTTTCCGCCAACCAGGCCCTGATTGCCGCCAAAGCTGGAGCGTATATCATCAGTCCATTCGTGGGGCGGGTCGACGACATCGGCTGGACCGGGATGGACCTGGTTCGCGACATCCTGCAGATCTACCGGAACTACGGCTACAAGACGCAGGTCCTGGCCGCCTCCTTGCGGTCGCCAACACACGTGTCCCAGGCCGCGCTGGCCGGCTCGCACATCGCCACCATGCCGTTCAAGGTTCTCGATATGCTCTTCAACCATCCGCTGACCGACAAGGGACTGGACCAGTTCATGAAGGATTGGAACAAGGCGTTCCACCCGGGTCCGGCGGCCGGCTAGGCGCAATCGATGCTGGGCGCCCTGGTATTCAAGTTCCCAACTGCGGCTGTCACGCTCGCTTTGGCCGCGGTTCTTCTGGCGCTGGGGGCGCTGGCGGGGTACCGAAAATGGATAGGCTCTCGCATCACGCCAGAAGAGCGCGAGCGGTTGCGGCGCACCGCGCTCGCCGGCCGCGGTAAACTGGGCGACGCCTCGCTGGTCGAGGTGCGCGGCGAGATGGTGCTGTATTCCTACGCCATTCGTGGCGTCGAGTACATCGCATCGCAGGATGTGTCTTCGCTCCACGAGTATCTGCCGGACGAGGACAGCCTGAGCGGTCCGGTGTGGATACGGTACGATCCCAAGAACCCCGCCAATTCGATCATCCTGGCCGAAAACTGGACCGGCCTGCGCACCCGGTCGCAAGGCGTCCCGCGGCCGTAACCGACTGTTTACACTGCGTACGGCTGGGCAAGCAACTGACCCTTGCCAACCCCGTTCTGTGCCGCCAGTTTCCTGAAACCCTTGCCGCCCATCCACATGTAGAGGCGTCGCCAGGGAAGGAAGGGCACCGGGCTTTTCGCGATCGTGCGTACCGCCTCGGCCGGAACCGGCAGGCCCTCGGCCAGCGCCGTGGCGGTCATCTCTAGGGCTTCGGAGATGTGTTTTACAGGCGGGCCGGAATGCTTCGCATCCTTGAGAGGCCGGCCGCCGATCACTCCTCCCCCGCCCAAGGCGAGGCCGCCAGCCCAGGTGAACCCGCTCTGCGCGGCGAACTCTCGGCAGATAGCGAGCGCCACGGCGTTCTGGCGCGTCTCGGGAAAACCGCTATTGACGATCCCCACCACGCGCTGCGCGGATGGCGAACCACCCGCCCGATGAGCCACCAGGGCCGCCAAAGCCTTGGTGACGAGATAGGGCAAGGCATCGACGTAAAGGGGGAATGCCAACAGAACCAGCCCGGCGCGATCCACATGCGCCAGCAGCTCGTTCTCGCCCTCCGGCCGATTCATGTTGGCCCGAAGCGTCAGCGATTCGGTCTCCCAACCTCGCTCTCGAAGGCGATCCAACAGAAACCCTCCGAGAATGCCCGACGCGCTGGGCTCGATGGTCTTGGGACTCCCCACGATCAGCAATGCCCGCCTCTCGACCGACGATCCGGCGACGGGGCCAGGCACCGCCGGAGCGGGCATAACCGAAGACGCCGCATCGCCGAACGGCAGCGCGTCGGACCTGGTTAAGAGCGATTCGAAGCGGCCGCGCAACGCGCTCGCGTCGTCGGTCGAGAGAACCACCTCCGCCGCGTAGCTGGGTGGATGGAAATTGATCGCGTTCCGTCCGGCCAGAGTCTTGAAGATACGAGCTTCGAGTGCGTTCGCCCGCCGCTGGACTCCCACCATGACGAACCGCGGCCGGCGCGAATAGCGTGGCGGATGGTGCACCTCGCCGTGATCCATCTCGAAAAATGGGGACGCGATCTGCACAAAGCGATCCACCATCTTCTTCAACTCCGGCGAGTAGCCGCCGAACGTCACAGGCGTGAAGAGAACTGTAACATCGCTGCGAACGATGGCTTTGGCGATCTCGCGGCCTGCATCCGCTTCCACGCACATGCCAGGCGTCTTGACCCAGCAATTGAAGCAGCCAAGGCAGTGCGCCAGTTTCATCTCGCGCAGCGGAAAGCTCTTTATGGAAGCGCCATCCGCCTTGAGAACGCGAGACAACTCGTCGAGAACCGGCGACAGGTCCTGGTCGCCAGCTCCAGCGCCATCCAGGATGACCACGTTTCCCGAGGGCATTCAGGTTTCCTCCCTTTGCGAAGCCCGGCGGGTTAGTTTTCCGACGGCGCCTTTTCCATGTGATCGATCACCAACACGTCCAGTGGCGCTTTACGCGATTCCAGTTTGAGTCCCAACACCTGCAGCGCGCTGAACAGCGAATCGCCGGAGGCGCGCTCCATGGCCTGAATGGCTTCCGGCGGCAGCGCCATGCCGGACGAGATGGCCGCCCGGATCATCATGGCGTGATAGTCTTCCTCCGTGAAGTTGAGGGTGAAATCGTACTTGCCCTTCAGCTCCGTCATGTCCACCACCGGCTTTTCCTCGAATCGCGCCAGCATGTCGGCCACATAGTTCATCTGCATTTTCTTGGCTTCGATCCGGTTGTCGCCGAGCGTGAAGAACGACCCGTTGCCGTAGTTAGCCACCACGCCGCCGCGGCCGCCGCTGACCGAAACGTTGACGGCCGGCCTGTCGCCGCTCTTGTCGGGGTCGGCCGGATCGGGCGGCACCGCGGTTAACTTGAGCCCGTTCTTGGCGACTACCAGGGCGTAGACCGGGAAGTCTCTGGTCTCATGGTGCGTCTTCATCTGGAACCGGTCCAGCAGCAAGGCCTGCAACATAGACCGCACCTGGTCGCGTGGCGCTCCATCCGGCAGCTTGGCGACGATGTCGTATTTCTCGGTCGCCAGCCAATCCGGCCCGGATATCTGATACTGCTTCAGATTGAATGCGACTGCAATCTCATCTTTCAGCGCGAATTGGCGCATGCTGACCTGCGCGCCATCGATACGCAAACCCAGGCTCACCTGCCCAAGAGCGGCCGGCGGCGACGGCCGGATCGATGCCACCTCAAATTGTGACAGCGGTGGCACCGCAGTCTGGCCAAAGGCCGCAACCGTTGCCAGCGCGACAGGAATTACCCAGCGAATGGTTTTCATACCTTTGAATATACGCGAGTGGCGGCGGAAAAGATCCGAGGAAGTTGAAGCGACCTAGCATTGGTCCGCTTATGTCTAATCCTCGAACATTCCTTCGAACAGCACCGAGGTCAGGTAGCGCTCGGCGGCGTCGGGGAGAATGGCGACGATGGTCTTGCCGTGGAATTCCGGCAGCTTCGCCAGACGCACAGCCACCGCCGCTGCGGCGCCGCAGGAAATGCCGGCCAGAATTCCTTCTTCTGTCCCAAGCCGCCGCGCCATCTCGATCGCTTCTTCGTTGCCGATCGCTTCCACGCGGTCGACCAAGCTCAGATCGAGCGTCTGCGGTATGAATCCCGCGCCGAGGCCTTGGATCTTGTGCGGTCCCGGTTTCAGCGGTTGCCCCGCCAGCTTCTGCGCAATCACGGGGCTGCCCGCCGGCTCAATGCCCACGGCAAGAATCGGTTTGCCCTTTACCTGTTTGATGTATTGCGCTACGCCGCTGATGGTGCCTCCGGTGCCGATGCCGGAAACCAGCACGTCGATGGTGCCGTCGGTGTCTTCCCAGATCTCAGGCCCGGTGGTTTCGAAGTGGATCGCCGGATTGGCCGGGTTCGAGAACTGCTGCAGTAGGACGTATCGGTCGGGATCCGAAGCGCGAATCTCCTCGGCCTTGGCAATCGCGCCCGCCATGCCGCGCGCGCCATCCGTCAACACCAGCTTGGCGCCCAGCACACGCAGCACCTTGCGCCGCTCCACGCTCATGGTGGATGGCATGGTCAGCGTGACCGGGTACCCGCGCGCCGCGCCCACATACGCGAGCGCGATGCCGGTGTTACCGCTGGTCGGCTCAATCAACGCCTTGCCCGGCTTCAACACACCGCGCTTTTCCGCGTCCCATACCATCGCCGCGCCGATGCGGCATTTCACCGAATAGGCCGGATTGCGCCCTTCGATCTTGGCCAGCACCGTCGCCTTGGCGCCATCCGTCACGCGATTCAGCCGCACCAACGGCGTGCGCCCAATGCTCATCGAATTGTCGTCGTAAACCCGCACTCAGATCTCCCAGTTCAATACGCCCTTGCTCTGCCGCTCCGCCCAGTCGCGCAGCACTTCGCCGATGCTGGTGTGATCGACGATCGCGGCCACCGCCGAATCCACCCGCACCCACATTTCCGTGAATGGCGTCTCCGGTTTCGCCCGGTCGCGCCCTTTGTCCTCCGCCGGCCCGTCCACTGAGCGGATCACTTCGCCCACCATGATCGAATCCGCCGCCCGCGCCAGCAAATACCCGCCCTCCGCGCCGCGCCGCGATTCCACGAACCCCGCCTGCTTCAGGCCGACCAGAATTAACTCCAGGAACTTTTGCGGTATCTTCCGGCGCCGTGCAATGTCGGCGATCTTCACCGGTTCGCCGGGCTTTTGCGCGGCAAGGTCCAGAATCGCTCGCAGCGCGTAATCAGCTTTGACCGAAGTCGTCATAATGGCAGCGGGGTAATCTCCTCGATCCCAATAGAGATTCTAGGTCAAACCGCGTCGCGGCGCAATACAATTGGCTTGCCGGCTACGCCAGATTGAGAATCTGTTTCACCGTGCCGCTCTGGTTCTGGATCTTCTCCTGCAGCATGAGGAGCGCGTAGATCAGCTGCTCAGGCCGCGGGGGACAGCCGGGCACGAAAACGTCGATCGGAATCACCTGGTTGACGGGGACCAGGGCGTAGTTGTGGAACACTCCGGTGGAGGTGGCGCAGGCGCCCATCGAAATGGCCCATTTCGGCTCCGGCATCTGTTGGTACAAATGGCGGATCACCGGCGCCATCTTGTTCGAGACGCGGCCGGCGATAATCATCAGGTCGGATTGCCGCGGCGAGCCGCGAAATACTTCGGCGCCGAAGCGGGCGATATCGAAACGCGAAGCGCTCATCGACATCATCTCGATGGCGCAGCAGGCCAAACCGAACGACATGGGCCAGATGGAATTCTTGCGCGCCCAGTTGACGGCCTTATCGAGCGACGTAAGCAGGATGCCCTCGGAAGCCGCGGCGGCACTGTTCGAGAATGTGTAGTCGTCGAGCCGCGCGAAGAGATCGGCGGGGCCGCTGGCCAAGGGCTTTTCCATGCCTCTATTTTCGCATGGCCGGCGGCGCTCCTGTAGAATCGAAGAGTACCCACCCGATGCCGTCTGAAACCTTCGAGCAACTGCTGAACCGAGCCGCTTCCCTGTTCGGAATCGAACCATCCTTCTGGGATATTTGGGGCCGCAAGCACGACACCACCACGGAGGCCAAGCAAGCTCTGCTGCGCGCCCGCGGCGTCGCCGCCGGAAGCGCGGCCGAACTCGAACAATCGCTCGCCCACCGCGCGCGCGCAGAATGGGAACGCCTGCTGCCGCCCGCCGTGGTGGTCACCGTTGCGGCTGAAACAGAACTGCCGCTAAATGTTCCGGCCGATTGCCCGCACCCGGTGGCGCGCGTGGCGATTCATCGGGAAGACGGCAGCGACACGGCGTTCGAATTGCCATTGGCGGACCTGCCGGAATCGGCATCCATCGAAATCGACGGGCGCACCTGGGTCCGCAAAGTCGCGCACCTGCCAGCGGCGCTTCCGCTCGGCTACCACCGCGTGCAGGCAAGCGTGGGCGACGCGAGCGCCGAAACCCGCTACATCGTGACGCCGGAGCGCGCCTGGAACGATCACCTGCCAACGCGCGACCGGCGCGCCGCCGGAGTTGCCGTCAGCCTGTATGGCGTGCGTAGCGAACGCAACTGGGGATGCGGCGATTTCCGCGACCTGCTGGGCGTAATCGATTGGGTGGCGGACGACCTGGAGGCCAGCTTCGTCAGCCTCAACCCGCTGCATGCGATCCACAATCGCCGCCCATTCAACACCAGTCCCTACTTGCCGAATTGCATCTACTATCAGAACTTCATTTACCTGGACGTCGAGGGGATGGAGGATTTCGCGCTCTCCTCCCGCGCCGTGCGGCTGCGCGCATCGGCCGCGATGGAAGCTGAAATCGTCCGGCTGCGCGACGCCGAGTTCGTCGAATACGAAGGTGTGGCCGCTCTCAAACTACGTTTTCTGAAACTTCTGTTCGTTCAGTTTCTGCGCGAGTGGCGCACTGGCTCGAAGCGCGCCGCGGCGTTTAACGAGTTCCGCGCGCGGGAAGGCGATCTGCTCGAGAAGTTCGTCGTCTATTGCGCGCTCGACGAGTGGCTGCACCGGCGCGATCCGAACTTTTGGATCTGGACCGATTGGCCGGCCGAGTATCGCGACCCGGATTCGGAGGCGACGCGCACGTTCCGCCAAAAGCATTGGCGGTCGGTCCTGTTTTATCAATATCTGCAATGGCAGATCGGGCTCCAATTGCAGCGCGCGCAGCGCCGGGCGCGCGGCCACAAAATGTCGATCGGCCTTTACCATGATCTGGCTCTCGCCACCGACCGTTTCGGCTCCGACCTGTGGGCGCACCGCCCGTTCTTCGTCTCCGGCTGCCGCGTCGGGTCGCCGCCGGACGACTTCGCTCTAGAGGGCCAGGACTGGGGTTTCCCGCCGCCGAACTCCGAAGCCCACCGCGCCAACGGCTACCGGCTCTTCGCCGAAACTATCCGCCACAACGCGCGCCACGGCGGCGCGCTGCGCATGGATCATGTGATGCGGCTGTTCCGTCTCTACTGGATTCCGGATGGCTCCGACGCCGCGCACGGCGCATACGTCAAGGAGGTGTCGCTCGATTTCCTGCGCATCCTGGCGCTCGAGAGCGTACGCAACCGCGTGCTGATCGTCGGCGAGGATCTGGGCACGGTGGTACCGGCCATTCGCGAGACGCTCGAACAATTCGGAGTCCTCAGCTATCGCCTGTTCTATTTCGAAAAGGACGCGCGCGGCGAGTTCCGCCGCTACCGCGAGTACCCGCGGCAGGCGCTGGTCTCTTCCACCACTCACGACCTGCCCACCCTGGCCGGCATGTGGACGGGCGCCGACCTCGAAGCGCGCCGCGCCGCCGGTGTGTTGGACCAGGCCGCTTTCGAAGCGCAGTCCCGCGCCCGCCTGGAAGAGAAGCAGAAGATGCTCGACATGCTCTTCGAGCTCGAACTGATGCCGCCCACACTGCCCCGCCGCGCGCAAGACTATCCGGTGCTCTCCGGCGAATTGCACAACGCCATCGTCGGCTTCCTGGCGCTGACGCCATCGCAATTGCTGGCCATCAACCAGGAGGATCTCACTAAGGAGACCGAGCAGCAGAACCTCCCCGGCACCACCTGGCAATACCCCAACTGGAGCCGCAAGATGCGCTTCTCGATCGAGCAACTGCGTGACGATTCCGAAGCCCGCGGCTACACCGAGATGTTCCGCAATTGGATCGTCAAGTCCGGCCGCAAGAACGAACCGCCCGAATAAGGGGCAGCGCGGCGGCAGTCAGCCGGGGTCCATCGACAGCGCACCTGAAGCTGCGTCAGCCGAGCCGTCGATAAATCGTTCGCCCGTGAGCACGGGCGTCACACGACTGACCGCATACTCTGCTGCCAATTCGAGATCCAACGCGAATCCCCTATCGACCAGTTCCTTGCCCGAACCGCAACGGAATAGCGCCTCACGAAGGCCATGGCGAAAGCGCGCGAAGGTCGCGATTGCCGCTTCTGCCTCTGGCGACGGCGTTCCAGGAAGCTCAGCGAGGACCGAACCGGCGCCCACCAGGTCTTCCAGGCAAGGACGAAGCGCGGACTCGCGCCACTGCTCTCCGGCCGGAATGACCGCGATGCGCAAGCCGTGAGCGGTGGCCTGTTTTGCGACTGCCGGCGCGTTTCTCAGGCAGGCCGTAAAAACTGGAATGCCACTCGCGTTGAGGGCTAGGGTGCTCCCGTTTGGCGATGGCAGCACCAGGAGAGTACCGGGCGGAATCGAGCGAAGCGATGCTGGTGAAAGGGTGTACTCACTGCCAGCCCTTCGCCCGCCGGCGAGGACCGCGCCCTTCTCGGCCGCGAATCGTCTTGCCGAGTCGTCTTTCCAGCGATAGGG
>CAZFOP010000100.1:0-10129 GCA_964520085.1 uncultured Solibacteraceae bacterium
GATTGCCGCGATCGGAACGAACAAACCGGCAATCACAGCCAGCGCCGGTATCCAAGAAAACCGTACTATAACATAGGCGCAGCCGCCTAACAGAAAGTAGCGCAGCGCCAGGCGGAAAGGGGAATGCGCAGGGCCACCGCCGAGCGCGCTCACCAGCCGTTTCAGCCAGCGGAAATTGAACCACGCCGCGGCCGCGCCAAGCAGGAAACCGGCCGCCCATTTCCAACCGCCCGCCGCCCCGGCCAGCGCGGTGCCCGCCACAGCCACCCAAACGAGAAAGCGCTCAATGCGGCGGCAGGCGCGCTCGAAGTCGAGCTGGTCAACCATCGTTGTCATGGGTGTCCCGCATCACTTGCCGGATGAGTTGGACGAAGCCGGCCACGCTTCCCACGAGCAGGCCCACGATGTTTAGGTAGCCGGTGCCGAAGGCCTTATCGAGCAGGTGGCCCAGCACCCAGCCGACGGCGGTGGAAACCGGCAGCAGCATCGCGAGAGTGCTGTACTCCGCCGCCTGTTCGGTAATGGATTTCTTGCGCGCCACCCTTGTCCAGTGTAGCCGCATTGCGGTTGGCCGGCCGGCCGGGCATGCCTCGCCCCTGCCACGGCAAAACGCCGCCGTAACTTCGGAATGGCGCACGGAGCCGACAGCTTCCTCACGAAACCGGACGCGCGGCCGATATGCTTTGTTGAAATCCAAGGTGGGCTGGCCTGTAACCTGGCGAAGGCTGCTTAGGCTCTTGGCAGCGGACACGATTCTCGGCGGCGGAAACGGGATCGCTTTTCCGCCGTTCCCAGGCGCTCCATGCCGCGCTCTTGGATGGAGATGCAGGTTGGCAAAATCGCGCCGGCGAAGCCACTCCGGCTCGCCGGGAGGATTCCCGCGGGGGACATTGTCTCCTTGTGGTGTCCCGTCGCTCCCCGGTTGGCCAGGGAGTGGCTGCCGGCTGCGATCCCCGCCTAGGTTCACGACCTCCACGGGTCGGAGGCTGTGGTGGCGATGGCCGCGGCGTTAATGGCCGCCGCGGCCGGCATGTCCTGGTTGTGAATGCTCGGCCGCCGTAGCAGGCAACGTCGTCCGGCATGGCGTGGAATTGGGTTCAACACGCATGTATTGGAACCGGCGCTTCGCAATTGTCGTCAGCCTGATCTGGGCGGTGCTGGTGGCCGGTGGATTCTACCTGCTGGCGGGACTGCCTGCCCAGCATCACCAGCCCGCAGCGCAGACGGACAACTCCCACAGGAACGGGAGCATGCCGGTTGCATACTAAACGGACGCGTTCGGACGTGTTGCTCGAGACCGCTGCCATGAGCTATAGTCGAGCTTCGAGAGCGCCGGGGGATGGAACGTAACCTGGGACCGTCCCGGGCGTGACCGTCCCGGGCGACCGGTCCCGATAGCTCCTGCCATCGGGTAAGGCGTTTCCTCATTTTCAGCGAAGTCTGCTTTTCATTCGCAAAGCACAAGGAGTCATAGATGACCAAAATCGTTAGCGTGGTGGGTCGCGAGATCCTCGATTCCCGCGGGAATCCTACAGTCGAAGCCGAGGTGGAACTGGCGTGCGGCGCACTCGGCGTTGCGGCCGTTCCTTCCGGAGCGTCCACGGGAGAGAAAGAAGCCGCCGAATTGCGCGACGGCGATAAGAAACGGTACGGAGGCAAAGGCTGCACCAAGGCCGCCGGCCACATCAACAAAGAGCTGGCCAACGCCGTCGAGGGGCTGGATGCGACCAGTCAGCGGGCCATCGACCAAGCTATGATCGATGCCGATGGCACGCCCAACAAGGGCAAATTGGGAGCCAACGCGATTCTCGCCGTGTCCATGGCCACTGCGCGCGCCGCGGCGGAAGCCCACTCGCTGCCGCTATACCGGTACCTGGGCGGCGCCAATGCATCCCTGCTGCCGGTGCCCTGCCTGAACGTGATCAACGGCGGCAAGCACGCCGACAATACGGTCGACTTTCAGGAGTTCATGATCGCACCGCACAGTGCAACGTCCTTCGCCGAATCGATCCGCATGGGCGTCGAGACGTTCCACGCACTGAAGAAGGTGCTCAATGGCAAAGGTTACTCGACGGCCGTCGGCGACGAGGGCGGCTTCGCTCCCGATTTGAAATCGAACGAAGAAGCGGTCGAGGTGATCCTCGAAGCCATCACGAAGGCCGGCTACAAACCGTCCGACGATATCTCGATCTGCCTCGACCCGGCCGCCAGCGAAATGTGGGACGACGGCAAGTACGTGCTGTTCAAGTCCAGCAAGAAAGCGATCGGATCCGACGAGCTCATTAAGCTCTGGGAATCGTGGGTGAAGCAGTATCCGATCATCTCGATTGAAGACGGCATGGGAGAGAACGACTGGGATGGCTGGCACAATTTGACGGTAGCTCTCGGCTCCAAGATCGAGCTGGTGGGCGACGACATCTTCTGCACCAATCCGCAAATTCTGCAGCAGGGCATCGACAAGGGAATCGGCAACGCGGTCCTCATCAAGCTGAATCAGATCGGCACGGTGACGGAAACCCTGGACACCATCGAGCTGGCCTCGCGCAACAATTACCGCAGCTTCGTCTCGCACCGGTCGGGCGAAACTGAGGACACCTTCATCGCGGACCTGACGGTAGCGACCGGCGCCGGCCAGATCAAGACCGGTTCGGGATGCCGCAGCGAGCGGGTGGCGAAGTTCAACCAATTCCTCCGCATTGAAGAGCGGCTGCAAGGCCGTGCGCGATTCGCCGGCCGCAAGGCGTTCCAGCGGTAAGCGGCGCTCAATATCGAGTCGTGGCGCACGCGAGTCTGCGCGCAGGGTCGAGAGTCATCTCGGCTTTTCCCCGCGCGAATTCGTGCGCCACACCTGTCAAATCTCACTCATACCTTAGTGCAATCGCGGGATCGACGCGGCTCGCCCTTCGGGCGGGAAGCGCCGCTGCCAGCAATGCCACGCCCAGCATCGCTCCCATGGCAAGAATGAACGAAAGCGGATCGCGCGGCGCGACTCCGAATAGCAGGCTCGCAATCGCGCGAGCCGTGGCGAGCGCACCAGCGGTCCCGATCGCAACACCAAAAAGCACCGGGACCAGCGCTTCGCGCACGACCATCCCGATAACGTCGGGACGCCGCGCCCCGAGCGCCATGCGGATTCCGACTTCCCTGGTTCGCTGCGCCACCGCATAGGCCATCACCCCGTACAGCCCGACCGCGGCCAGCGTCAGCGCGAGCGCCCCGAAGCAGCCACACAGGTACGCGATCATCCGCTCGTGTTTGAGATCCGCATTTACGTCGTCTTCGAGCGTGTCGCTCCGCAGCATGGGCACGTTCGGGTCGATGGCGCGCAGTTGGCGCTGGATCGCGACTATCGCCGGGGCCGTCCTGCCCGCGACGCGCACGGCGAGATAACGGCCTTCGGCGCCGTGGCTCCAGCTCGGCACATAGATGATGCCGTGCGTATCGGCGCGCCGGACATCGGAGTTCCGCACGTCCTTCACCACACCGACGATCTCGATCGCCGATTCGGCGGAGTACGGGCTGTCAAAGCTGAGATGGCGCCCGACCGGATTGGCGCCGGCGAAGAGATGGCGGGCCAGCGATTCGTTGACGATACAGATGGGAGATGCGTTCGCCTCGGCGCTGTCGTCGCCTCCGCTCATCCGCCCCAGCGCCGCGAAAACATTGTCCCGCGGCGTGACCGCCGGTTCGTCCTGCGGCCTGAAATCGCGGCCCAGCAGCAACGGGATGCCGAGTGTGGCGAAGTATCCGTCGGTGACGGGATTCGAGAGCGCGACCATGCGTTCGCCGGGATGCGGCTGGTAGCCTTCCGCCGCGAAGGAACGCGACATCTCATACATTCCCATCGGTGTCATCCCGGATAGACCGGCGGACCGGACGTTCGGCAGGCGGCGCGTACGATCGAGCAATTCATCGTAAAAGGTACGCAGCCGATGGCCTCGATATCCCGCGTGGGCGGCATCGGCGTCGATCAGCAGAACACTTTCGCGATCGAAACCCAGATCGACGTTTTCCAGATTGCGCAACGTGCGGATGAACAGCCCCGCACCCACCAGCAGCGCCAGCGACAGAGCCGCCTGCGCGGCGATCAGCACTTTGCCGAGCCGTACACGCGACCGGCCCTGCGAGGAGAAGCCGCTATCCCTGGTGGCCTGCGCCACGTCCACGCGCGTGATCCGCAATGCGGGCGCCAGTCCGAACAGAACGCTCGTCAGCACTGTCAGGCCAACCGAGAATGCGGCCAGCGTCAGGCTGGGTTGCAGACGCAAGTCGGGATTGACGAGATGCGCCGCCGCGATGCCTGCCACGCTCCAATGCGCCAGCGCGAAGCCGGCCGCTCCGCCGAGCCCAGCCAGAACCAGGCTCTCGGTGAGCAGTTGGCGGACCAGCCGGGCCCGCCGGGCCCCCAGGCTCACGCGCACGGCGATCTCCTTGCGGCGTCCCGCCGCGCGCGCCAGCAGTAAGTTGGCGATGTTGGCGCACGCAATCAGCAACACCAGGCCGGCGGCGGCCATCAGCACTGCCAGCGGGTCCGCCGCCTGGGCCCGGCCGTACGTTACACCGTGCGCGCCCGGTGTCACCGTGAGCGGGTCTTCTCCGGTGAACTTCCTGGCCCGGCCGCCGGCCTTCACCGATGCGTCGTTGACCGCGTCGACGGCCTGCGGCCAGACCACTCGCAGGTTGGCCTGTGCCTTCTCCATCGAGACGCCCGGCTTCAGCCGCGCCACGGAGCGGAGCAATCGCGCGCCCGCCGTGTTCCAGATGGACGCCGCCGCGGGCGTGGTTAGCGGAAACATGGTCAACGGAATGAAAGCGTCGGTTCGATAACCGTTGAAGATCCCGCCAAAGCCTTTTTCGGCGATACCGGCCACTTCAAGAGGGTACCCGCCCACCGCAAACTTGCGCCCGATGACGTTGCGGCTGCCCGCGAAACGGCTTTGCCAATAGTCGTAAGTCAGGACGACGACTGGCGATCCGCCGGGCTTCAGGTCGTCCGCATCCACGATTACCCGTCCCGCGGCGGCGCCCACTCCGAGGGTTCGAAAGTAATTGCCGCTCACGTAGGATATGTGCCCGACTTCCACCGCCGGCGCACCCTCCGGCCGGACGCCGGCAGGTACCGGATGACTGCTGGCGAGCAGACCCGAGAAGACCTGGTTGCGGTCGCGATACTCGCGATAGAAGGGGTACGTGTCGCTGCGACCGCCTTCGATATTCACGAGCTGGCCGGGGTCGCGCGCCGGAACGGACCAGAACAACATTTGATCGACCAGGCTGAAGATGGCGGTGTTCACGCCGATACCGAGCGCCAGCGAAGCGACGGCGACACTCGTGAATCCGGGATTCCGGCGCAGGGAACGCAGCGCGTAACGTATGTCGTCGCTCGTAGTGGACATGATTCAGAGATAGCGCGGAACTTCGCTTCGCACAAGTGCCCACCACACCGCGTTCGGTCTGGACTAAGGCGAATCGGCGGGGCTTTCTAAGGTGGATGCGTTAAGGAAGCCAGCCGTCTCACTAATCCGCCTCAGGGAAACGCGCAGTTTGACTGTGAAGATTCTGGTGCACCCACCGATATGGTTCATGTACCCAGGCACTCAGCGTGGGTAAACATAAGGAGAAGAATTTCAAATGTCTCAAATGCGTTTTCTAAAGGTACTCCTTGCGATCCTCGCGCTGGTCATCTGCACGGGTACACTGCGAGCGACAGCCGTATTATCGGGTCCAGCATCGATCGCACTGACCTGCGACACAGTGACCGGTGCCCCCACCGTAACAGTCCCCATCGTGCTCGCGTCCGGGACGAGCACATACATGACAAAGGTCACCGGCTCGACCGGCCTGGCGGCCACGATCAACGGCTCTGGAATCCCCACGGGGGGGCGGCCCGGTCGTGGTGAATGCGTCCTACGTCAGCACGGGGCTGAATGTCACGTCGTCATCGGCCAACTCGGCGACCAACTTCGTTTTCTCGATCGCGCCCGGCTGCATGGGCACGCTTCCCAGCACGACGGCGGCCAACACAGGGCTGACGTTCACGCCCACGGGGACGATCGGCACGGTCGGCACGACTCTCTTCATACCCGTTACCATCACCATTACCACAGGCGGCGGTTCCGCGCTGGTGCCTACTCCCAGTTCGCTCACGTTCACCTGCAACAAGACCGCGGGCACCGTAACGGGGGCGCAACAGGTCAATGTAACCTCCGCGGCCACCGGCGGCACGCCGTTCACCGTCGGCACCATCGCCGGGTCCTCGAGTTCGATCTCCGTATCGGCGGGTGGCCTCGCTACAGGCACTGCCGTCGGCTTGACCGTGACCGTTGCCGCGGGAACCACTACCAATTGCGGCGCACTGCCATCCGGAACCAACACGTTTACGGTTCCCTTGTTGAGCGGTCCGGCAACCAGTCAGGTGACCAAGAACTTCTCGGTCAGCATCATAGTCGGCACCACAAGCCCGTTGATTCCGAGCCCCACGTCGGTTGCGCTGACGTATACCCAGGGCAGTAATTCCTCGAGTTGGGCGGCGGCAACCACCAGCCTCACCTCGAATCCCACGCCTTTGTACGTCCAGGTACAGCAAACCACGGTGCCGAGTTGGCTCGCCGTTACCGAAACCTCGGGTGGTCCCGATACCCCTGTGACGTTGAGCTTCCTGCCCGGCTCCGGGGTCACCGGACTCAACGTGGGCAACTATACGGCACAGGTTCACCTCAAGGTCACCGGCTATCTGGATTACGTGCTGCCGGTCACCATCCAGGTGAACGCCCCTGCGCCAACGTTGTCGATTCTCCAGGGCGCCACTCCGGGCCTCACATGCACCAACGCAACCACCTGCACCGAGACACTCTACTGGGTGGTCGGAAACGCTACTGCGCCGACGTTCACGCTGACGCCGATATCGAGCGACACGCCGATCGCGTTCACCGTCGCTCCGTCCGGCAATTTAGCACCGATCTCGAGCACGACCCAGGGCTTGGCCTACAATTTTGGCAGTCCGTTCACGGTGTCGTTCCCCGCATCGACCATTGGCGCCCTTGCGCCGTCCCCCACTGCGGTTACGGGACAGGTGGTAATCTCCGGCGGAAGCACTACGATCACCGTCGGCATAAAGCTATATGTCGAACCGCCAACTGCCCTGATCAGCAGCCTCACACCGTCGGTCCTTCCAACTTCCCCGAGCGGCGTAAATCCGTTTGTCGTGGTGATTAGCGGCAGCGGATTTGTCGTCCCGCAAGGCGGCTTGGGAGGAACCGTGGCTGGAATCGTTCCCTCGGCCGGCGTGCTCGTGGTGGATCCCAATATCGCGGTAACCGTACAAGATACCAGCACCATCGTACTGTCGATTACGGTACCTGCGACTCCGGACCCTTACCTGCCGTTCAGTTCGGCCGCCACCACTACGGTAACGGTCGGCGTTTGCAATCCTAATGCAGGCGGCACCGTCTGTTCCGCGCCCGGCGGGGGAGGGACGGCTAGTCTCACCATCGGTATCAATCCGATCGTGTCGGCGGTCACCAGCGCCTCATCGTATATCGAAGCGACGGCGCCCACGCTGCCCACCATCGCTCCCTACGACATCCTGACCATCTTCGGGACCAATTTCTGCGTCTCCGGCGGAACCGGCTGCGTCGTTGGCAGCTCGAACGCTTTGCTGTTCGCGGCGACGAACCCAACCACGTTCGCCTACCCGCTCTCGCTCAGTCCGGATGCATCCGGCGCAACCCAGCGCAACCTGGCCGTCAACTTCTACGCCCATGGCAACACGACGACGCCGCTCGCTACTGCTCCGCTGCTATTCGCCACCAACAATCAGATCAACCTGATGGCGCCGTCCGCGCTGTTAGCCAAGGTAGGCTCCACGGTCGACATTATCGTAAGCTTCGGTTACGGCAATGGCGCAAACATGCTCAAGAGCCAGGCCTATACCGTGAATGTGGCCGCAACCGATCCAGGCGTCTTCACCATCGGCGGCGACGGACAGGGTAACGCGGCGGCTCTCAACAATACCACCTGGGCACTGATCACACAGTCCGCTCCGGCGAACATGCGCACCACCGCAGCCAACTCGGACTATGTCGATCTCTATGTGACAGGTTTGGGCGTGCCCGATAGCACCTCCACCGGAACTGCCGTTGGATCTGGAGCCTCCCAGTTCTGCATGGCACCGGCTGCCTACTGGGCCAACGATACCGGTACCACCTCCGACGACGGCCTCGTCATCGAGCCGGCTTTCTATACTGCCAACACCATACAGCCGTGTTTCCTGCTCGCCGGCTCCAACGTTCCCACCGTTACCGTCGGCGGCCAGCCCGCTACGGTGCTGTTTGCCGGTTGGGTGCAGGGCGCGGTTGCCGGGCTGTATCAGATTGACATTCAGCTCCCCAGTTCCACCCCAACTCTCCCCAACAGCACCCCCGCCTTCACCTATGCGGCGAACAATACGCCCGGTAACGTCATGGGGACCAACATCGTCTCTCTGCCGGTCGTGGTAACCACCCCCGCTAACTCAAAGACCAGCCAGGTTGGCGCGAGCCTATGGGCCCAACAGAGCCTGCTCGCAACAGCCTCCTGCGCAACCTCCGGCACGCCGGCCGCCTGCGGTGCCGCCACACTCGCCGGCCCGTCTGTCGTAACCAGCAACCCCGTCTACACCCTGACTGCCACCCACGGTGTGGCATTGCCGGCCACCACTGCGGCCATAACCATAATCGGATCCCAGGGAGCCGCTTCGGGCGCATCCTACTCATTCGCTGCCGGGGCTAGCACCGGTTCGGTGAACGGTCTTGCGCTCAGCGCGTTCCCGGATGACCTCGCGGTTGACCCGGCCACCGGAATCCTGTCGGGCACCCCTGGAACCGACGCGAACGGTCTCAACATCGAAGTCACGGTAACCGACGCCACCAGCGGCTTCACCGGTAACGCGATCATCACCCTCAACATCACCTAAAACCCGGCTAACCTGGATTCATCGCATCACAACCTCGGCGGCGGGAGACAAAACTCCCGCCGCCCTTTTTCTTTCTTCGCGCCACTCTCGCAACCCTCCCCATCCCTCCGCATCGCCATTTTCCACCGCGTTATTGATAAGCTGAGATCACATGCGACTGCTGGTGGTCGAGGACGAAAAACGCATCGCCGACTTCCTGTGCCGGGGCCTGGAAGGCGCCGGCTATGCCGTGGATGCGGCGGCCACCGGGGCGGACGCGCTCGAACGCACCCACTCGACCGATTACGACTTGGTGATTCTGGACCTGATGCTGCCCGACATGGACGGTATTGCGGTGCTCGAACGAATCCGCCGCGCCAAGGCGGGCCCGCCGGTGCTGATCTTGAGCGCTCGCAGTTCGCTCGACGATCGCGTGAAGGGCCTGGAACAAGGCGCCGACGATTACCTGGTCAAGCCGTTCGCCTTCGTCGAGCTGCTGGCCAGAGTGCGCGCGCTGCTGCGCCGGGGCCAACCCACGCTCGAAAAGTTGCAGGTGGCCGACCTGGCGGTCGACTGCATCCGCCGCAAGGTGACTCGCGCGGGCGAGACCATCGACCTGGCACCCAAGGAATTCGGCATCCTCGAATACATGATGCGCAATCGGGGCCGCCCGCTCAGCCGCACCATGATCGTCGAGCACGTCTGGGACATGGATTACGACGGGCTGACCAACATCGTCGACGTTTACATACGCCACCTGCGCAGCAAGATCGACGACCGCTTTCCACAGAAACTGATCCAGACCGTGCGCGGCATCGGGTACATGATCGAGGCTCCCGAGAAGCCCGTGGACCCGGCGCCGGAAGCCGTCTCCGAACGGCAGGCGTAATATGCGATTGCGCTCCCGCGACCTGTACCGCCTCGGCCGCGACGTGCGCCGCGCCTCGCGTGGCCTGCGCTTCCGCCTCACCGCTACCTATGCGTCGCTGTTCGTCGTCCTGCTGGTAGGCGCGGTGTGGCTGAATCGCGCGCAATTGTCCGGCAGCCTGCAAACGCTGGCCACCGATTCGCTCGACGAGGATTGGACCGCGCTCAAAGGCAGCATCCTGCGCATCGAGCGCGCCCCCTCGGGCGACTACGAAGCCTACTGGTATTACGACAAGGACGATCCCGACGAAACCACCGTGGTGCTGGATA
>CAZFOP010000101.1:0-10097 GCA_964520085.1 uncultured Solibacteraceae bacterium
ATCTCGAGTACCGATCCGAATCAAAGTTGCATCGGACTGGCGGTGGCCTTCAAATAGAAGACGCAGCCGGACCCGCCCGGGAAGCTAAGGGAGGGCCAAGGCTGGTAATGGCGGGGCGCAGATTGGGAATCGATACCAATACTGCGCCAACGCCGTCCGCCAACACGGCGATGACCTTCAGCCGTAGTCCGCAGCCCCACGGACAATGACCCGGTCCAGTAAGCGGTGGCCAGACGCGTTGTCGCCGCTTCCTGTCAATTGCGCCTGTCGAGCTGGGCTGCAACAGGTGTGGTCGCGGCTTGAAGGTCTGTTACATCGCGCAACGGGAACTCTTGACCCATACTGTCCTGCCTGGTCTGGCCAAACACCGGCTTCAGAACTGTATTCCGTCCGCATCGGTGGCGAACCCCTACAGGGTTTGCCACTTGTTGTGCCTGATTCGCTCTGCCGGGTAACGGTTTGCACGTCCCTCGCCCCTGCAATCGGCCGTGACGAGTTATAGCGTCGCTGCAGCCGGCGAATTCGGCGGCGGTGCCTCAAGTCTGGCTGCAGTTGGCACTCCCGTCGCGCTAAACTCAAAAGGGCTGTGGCGCGGCGCGGAATTGGGTTGGCGGCCACGGTTGTAGACATGTACACAGAGTTCTTCGGACTGCAGAAGCTGCCGTTCAACTTGACACCTGACCCGGAGTTTCTCTTCCTGTCCCCGAAGCATCGGGAGGCGCTCACTGGACTGACCTATGCGGTTCTCGGCCGAAAAGGCTTTGTAGTGCTGATTGGCGATGCGGGAACTGGGAAGACGACCCTTCTCAGTGCTGTTGTAAGTCAGCTACCCGCCGGTAAGGTTCTGTCCAACATTCTGCTGAATCCGACACTGACGCCGTCGGAGTTCATTGAGCTTCTCATGCTGGACTTCGGAATCAGCGACATTCCGGCCAGTAAAGCGCAACGTCTCTGGGCGCTGCAGGGGTTCCTGTTGCAGGCCTACCGCAATGACCGAATTCCCATCCTGGTCATCGATGAAGCTCACAAGTTGAGCGCGGAAGTCCTTGAAGAGGTCCGCTTGCTGGGAAACTTCGAGTACGGAGCGGATAAGTTCCTGCAGATCCTGCTCTTAGGCCAGTGTGAGCTGGGCGATCTCCTGGATCGGCACGACCTGCGCCAATTCAAACAGAGAATTGCGTTGCGTCTGTACGTAGACCCGTTCACCGCGACGGAGACCGCCGAGTATATACGCTTCCGTTGGGCAAAGGCGGGCGGAACCGGCGCACCGCCGTTCACTCCAGACGCGCTTGAGGGCGTGATGGCGTGGTCGGGCGGAAACCCTCGGCTCATCAATTCCATTTGCGATTCAGCACTGCTGATGGCCTTCGGCGATACATCTTCCTCGGTCGGGATGAAGTATATCCACGATTCGGCGATGAATCTCGCGCTTATACGGCCCCTCGCCGTTCCGGCTGTCCCGGCGCAGCCCGCAATGCCATCCTATGCCCCGGATGGGGGTTCGCCTCCGGCACGTGGACCCGTTGAAATGCCGCTCCCTCAGAACGCCGACGCAGCTTTGTTCGAGGCTGACCGCAGCATCCCCACGTTAGCGCCATACGGCTCCCGCCAGAATCCTTCCATCTTGAAACGACTAGCAGGGAAACTCGGGTTCCCTCAGTGAGGCGTGACATGGGTTTTCCAGTTGCACTTGTACGAGTGAGAAGTGTTCCAACGCCGTCGCTCCGCAGGGCCGCACTATGCGCTACCTTGAGCCCGAGTCCTTCGGCACCGGTGGACCACTCGAACGCCCTTACTAGCTCGAATTTCACCCGACGGTCGATTCATCTGCGCTGCGAAGCTGAGTTCCTGCTCCAGTTCCTACTCAGGGCCTGAGCCACCAAATTGCTGCGAAGATCGCCACCCACGATCCGGCCCCTAGCACGATTCCAATTAGAACGCCTCTTGCGGCATTTGACCGGCCAGCGGGTTCTTCGTCTGCGGAGAGCGACCAAGAACCGGTTTGCCTAATATGAGTTCGCGCAGGAATCGGCCGCTTGTGGAGGCTCGTGCTGGCTAAGTGCATCGCATCTCTCCTGCCCAATACCGGCGCAGGCTACCGAAAAGCCCTAGCATGGTTCACGCTGGGCCCCCCAATGGCGCCCATCGAAACCTGCACCGCTATTGATTGACCAACAGCTTCTCGGCCACGGCGCTGCTCGGCAACGGGATAACCCCACTCTCAGCACGATGCGTCAGCGCCCAGACCGCCAACTCTGTCCGATTGCTCACCCCGAGCTTACGGAAGATTCGGTTCAGGTATTCCTTAACCGTTCCTTCCGAAAGATGCAGCCGGTACGCGATTTCCTTGTTCTGCTTGGCTTGGCGAACGAGATCCACGACCTGCTTCTCTCGTAAGCTCAGGTCCGGCCTGATGGGCCGGCACTCCCCCTCGGGTCTTCGACAAGCCTGGCAAATCCGCTCCGTGGTGTCGCTCCGGAAATCCGTTCCGCAACGAGGACAATTCCGCAGATTCGGAATGTACCGGTATTCTTGAGTAGACATTTTTACTCTCCCGTCTCCCAATCGTCGGACCCCAGATACAAGCTGACTGGCCCGAAGGGGTTTTCTGTAAATCACTCTCTTTAGGACTTTAGGTAGGCAACCTGAGGGCCACGGTTTCGCGGTTTGAAAACAAACGGCTTCCAATATTCGAACTCGGCAAAAGCTGCGTTTTACACTGCTGAGATTACCAACAGGGTCATTTCGCACAGGTCGGCCGGCCTGGCCATTAGAGAGGTTCACCGACCGCACAGCCCCCAGCACGGTTTCGCGCGCACACGTTCTTACTTGAAAAGAGCTGGCTCCATCGAGGGTCGATACAGTTGTTACGGAATCAGGCGCAACTACCCGCCGTGCGCTGACATTGTCTTCGGCGCCGTTGCAGCCCCCGCGGGGATGCGATCCGGCCGCTCCTCGACACCTAGCTTCTTCATTTTGTACAGTAGCGCCTTGTAGTCGATCTTCAGAAGTGCCGCCGCTTGTTTTCGGTTCCAGCGGGTGGAACTGAGCGCCGACAGGATGGCATCGGACTCCGCTTGTTTCTTGGCTTGCGTGACCAGTTCCAGAATCGGAGACTCATTGCTCCGCTCTGCCGGTTGGCACTGGCTCTCGGAAACCTGCATTGACCGCACTGGCTTGCGTGTCGCTTTCGCGTGCAACTCACTGGCGAGGGCATCCGGATCGCGGAGGATCATGAACTTCCGGACATAGTTCTCCAACTCGCGCACGTTGCCGGGCCAGTGGTAAGTCATCATGGCATGCTTCAGATCGAGCGTGATGTCCGGCGCAGGCCGCCCTCCAATCGCGTGCTTCTTGATCAGGAACTCAGCCAGCGGCACGATGTCTTCCCGGCGGTCGCGCAGAGGCGGAACTTGCAGATTGATCACATTCAGCCGGTAATAAAGGTCTTCGCGGAAGCTACCGTCGAGAATGGCCTTTTGCAGATCGCGGTGCGTCGCAGCCATGATGCGCACGTCTACCTTGATGGTGTCCTTACCGCCGATTCGTTGGAACTCGTGGTCCTGCAGGACCTGCAGCAGCTTGGCCTGCAACCGAACGTCCATGTCCCCGATTTCGTCGAGAAGAATCGTGCCCCCTTCGGCTGTCTCGAACTTGCCGGCCTTCCTTTGGAATGCGCCAGTGAACGCGCCGCGTTCGTAGCCAAACAGCTCGCTCTCGACCAGCTCCGACGGCAGCGCCGCGCAGTTAAGCTTCAGGAAAGGCTTGTTCGCGCGCGGAGACTGCGCATGCAGTTCTCGAGCGATCACTTCTTTTCCGCTTCCGGTTTCGCCCTGAATCAGCACCGGAACTTCCGACCAGCCTATTTGCCCCACCACTACCTGAATCTCTTTCATACGGGGATTCGTCCCCAGCAGGACATCGGGAAAAGGCCTCGGATTGCGCTCGGCCGCCGCAGGAATCGCACTCTTGGCCTCGATCGCCCTCCGTATCCCCTCACGCAAGTCCTCATGGGACACTGGCTTCGCAAGAAAATCCGTCGCCCCACTCTTCATCGCGGTGACTACGTTCGGCGTGGACGATGCACCAGACAGCATGATTACCGGCAACCGGCGATCCAGGATTCGGATTTCCCGCAAAGTGTCCAAGCCGTCCCGATTCACCATCATGATGTCGAGCAACACGGCCGCCACTTCCGACCTGGATGACCGCAGGCAGCCCAGCACCTCGTCCCCGTCTCGAGCCGATTCCACGGAATAGCCCATGCAAGTCAGAGCGGTCTCGAGATAGCTCAATACCTCCGGCTCGTCCTCTCCCACCAGAATCGTGTACTTCTGATCAGACGCCAGCATGAATACTCACCCTCCGCAGTTCTTCGGACGTCACATCCTCTTCCGCGTCCACTACCGGTGACTGAGACCGGTCGAGCGGAAGAATAACTGAAAACCTCGGGCCCCAATCGGTGTTCTCGGCCCAAACGCACCCGCCGTGCTGCGTAACGATCAAGCGGCAGATCGCCAAACCGAGTCCGCCGCCAGAGCGGTCACGCTCGCCCGCGCACGATGCATACTCCTCGAAAATCGCGTCCAAATGCTCCGTCGGTATCGGCGCGCCGGAGTCCGTGATGTCAATCCGATAGCTGTTCGACTCTCGGTTGAGGCTGCGCCGCCGATCCGCGCCAGGCGGCATTCCAGACTGCCCCGAGCGGCGCTCCCAAAAGAACGGATAGCCACGAACTTCGATCGCACCTGCTTTTGGCGTAAACTTGCAGGCGTTGTCCAGAATGTTGATCAGAACCTGTTCCATCTGTCCCGACTCGAAAAGCAGACCCGCGCCGCCACGTTCGAGTTTGGCCGTGATGGTAATCCGTCTCTCATCGGCGAACGGCGCAATCTCGTGTAAAGCCTGATCCAGGCACTCCCGTACGTCGCCGCGCTGTAAGTCGGGCCGCTTCTTCACATGGTGCGAAATGCTCAACTGGAACATCGCGGAGGCCATCCGTGACAAACGTTGGGCGCTATGCCGCATCCGCCGGAGGACTTCCTGTTGTGCCGCGTTGATGGGCCCGAACGACTCGTCCAGCATCAGTCCGCAGTAGCCGCTGAACGCCGTCAGCGGAGCCCGAAAGTCGTGTACCGCCCGAGCCAGAAAATTGGTGCGGTCATGGTCATACTCCTGCAAGGTCAAATTCGTTTCCACCAGGCATTGAAGAATCTCGTCCCGATCTGCCCTCAACGGATCGTTCCCGCGCGATGAAACGGCAAAGCCGAGAAAAGCGGCCAGGGTGACCGGAGTAACCGGTTTGAGCAGGATGTGCGCCTCCGCGACTGCCATTTGCTCGCGGAGTCGCGGCAGGTCCTTCCGGCTAACCAAATACAGATGCTTGCAGGCAGCCCCGCATCCGTAACTGGAAAACGGGACATCGGCCTGATAATCCCAAATGCACAGGTCCGCTTGGCCGATGGAGTCGCCTGGGCTGGCGGCAGAAAGCGTCCAGGGCTGTGCGAGGATTTCGGCCAGGATCTCCACGCAGATTCGATACAGCTCACTATCCTCTGAAATCAATACTATGTCCATAGCCCCCCCTCAAGGGCACACCGGCAATTCAATGAACCCGCCCCAATTAGGGCAGACCACAATGAATGGTGGTAACCGCCTGCCACAACGTGTCACTCACAAGGTGATTTCTCAGACAAACCCCCGGGACAAAAGCCGTAGCCCTCACGTTTTTTGTCATCGCGAGTTTTCGGGACATCTTCCCGTTTCTCGCGATCCTCACGCCTGGGAACTTTATTATCATAACCTGAGAATAACTAAAGTCAACTGTTCGGTTAGGCTTACGGGTAGTGGTACCATTAGGCCGCTTCGCTGAAAATGGTACCGGTATTTGCCAAAGTTTTGGTTTTCCCCGACCCCCGCTAGGATAAACCCGTGCTCGATGGCGACCCATTTGTCCCGAAAACGGGGGCAAATCGCGAAATCGGAGGCTCTTGCATCGGCATATAGTTATGTCCAGTACCTGTGATGCCTGTGCCCGAGATTTGGATTCGCGGCCAAAAGATTCTCAGTTTCTGCAAAACCATGCTGTAACGCTCTTTATGCAACCCCGTAACAAGACATCATTTGAGCAGTTGGCGGCAGCACTTCTTCAATGGCCACAAAAGTGCCCTCGAAGAAAAAGCTGAACTTATGTCCGCCGATCATGCCTACAACCTTTCGGAATCCCTAACCCAGCGTGATCGCCGCCGGCGCTACCGGGCGCCCGTGAATTGGCAGGTTCAGTTCCATTGGCCGGGGCATTCCGATCTCTTGGTGACCGAGACCCAGAACCTGAGCAGCGATGGATTCTACTGCCGCTTGAAGGCTGAATTCGCCCCTGGCGAAATCGTCGACTGCACTCTCCAGGTTCCGGCGCGCCGTCCCCAGTCGCTGGAAGGGATGCTTGCCATCAAATGCAGGGTCCGCGTCGTGCGCGTCGACGAACCCGACAGCCAAGGCCGCCATGGAATAGGTTGCCACATCGACGATTACCATTTCCCTTCCATTGTCCATGGCTAGGGGACGGGTTACGGCTCGGCCAAACCCGTCACGTTCCGGCTCTCTTTCACGGTCACGTGGCTCCCATCGTCTGCCTGGATCCGCGTGTTCGTGAACTTCCAGTCCTCCGCATTCTGGATGCTGCCCGCCGCCTTGGCCGCGATGTTCAGATCCTGGAACTTGAAGTTCTGCAAGGGCGAATCCGCGTAAGAACTCACCGCAAACCCGCGCTTGACGCCAACCGCTTTGATGCCGGAAATCTGCACGTTGCGGATATGCGGCAGCCCCAACTGCGCCATCACTGGCTCGATCAGCACGCGCCAGTGGTCCGGTACGTTGGTCATACCTTCCGGCACCTTCGCATAACTGTAGCTGGGGTTCCAGTTCAGCGTGACGCCGATCCCCACGTTGACATCCTGGATATCCATGTCGTGGATGACGATGTTCTCCACGGTGCCCCCGCGCGTGCTGGCCGACTTGAACAGGATTCCGTTCGAAACCGATCCCAGCACATGTATGCGGTACACCTCCACGTCATGGATACCGCCGGAGGTTTCGCTGCCGAAGGTCACGCCCGCCGCACCGCCGCGAACCGTGTTGTCGCGAATCACCACGTGCCCGGTCGGCCGGTTGACCCGCAACCCGTCGGCGTCCCGTCCCGCCTTCAGGCAGATTGCGTCGTCGTTGCACTCAATGTCGCAATGCTGCACCAGCACATCCGACGATGAATCCACGTCGATGCCATCCGTGCTCGGTCCTTTGCCGCCGATGTTATTGCGAATGGTGACGCCGTCCACCGTGACCCTCTGCGAATAGCAGATGTGTACCGTCCAGAAGCCCGAGCGCTCCAACTGTAGCCCGGCGAGGTCGACGTTCGAAGACTTGTAGATCTGAATCAGGCGCGGCCGCTGGCAATCGTAGTCGGCGGCCCAGCGAATTCCCCTGGGCTCGTAATCGCGCCTCAGCTTCCAGTATTGGTCCCACCAGACCTTGCCGTCGCCGTCGATTCTGCCCTTGCCGGAAATCCTGACTCCCGATTGTTCATACACGTTGATCAGCGCCGCCGGCCATTTCATCTCGATTCCCGCGACGCGCGTTTGCGTCAGGGGATATCCAGCCAGGCTCTCGACGCCACGGATGTCGGCGCCTTCGTCCAGACGCAAATGTGTGCCCGATTTCAAAAACAGCGCGCCGCTGAGATACACGCCTGGCTGGAGCACGATGGTTCCGCCGGTTTTCGCCGCCGCGTCGATGGCCTTCTGGATGGCCGCAGTGTCGTCGGCTTTGCCATCGCCTTTCGCGCCGTAGTCGACCACGCGAAAGTCGGCACACCACCCGGCGGCCGCAATCACAACCACGCACAAGACAACACGCATCGGTTTCCTTCCCGTGAAGGGCGGCTCACACCCTGTAATACCATTTCTTGCGGTAGGGCGTGTCGACCAGGCTGCTGGCAGTCTCGCTCTCGGAGGGGCACATTCAAAAGGGTAACGCGGCTGTCGGGTTACCAGCCCATCTGAACCATGCGATCGAGAATCAGAGCGCTGTACTGGTTCATACGCTCCGGCCGGCGTTTCAGCGGTGCCGGCAGAATGGCCGCCAGCCGTGCGGCTTGTTGCCGCTCGATACTCTGCGCCGCGATCGCATAATGGTAGCGTGCGGCCGCTTCCGCTCCGTAGATGCCCGGCCCCCACTCGACCACATTCAGGTACAGTTCGAGGATCCTCCGCTTGCCCAAACCGAACTCGGCCACCGGAACCAGCGTAAACTCCACGCCCTTGCGCAGAAAGGAGCGGCCCGTCCCAAAGAAGAGGTTTTTCACAAGCTGCTGCGTGATGGTCGATGCTCCGCGTCCACGGCCCTTCTCCAAGTCATCGTCCACCGCGGTCCGGATTTCGTGCCAGTCGAAGCCGTGGTGCTGGAAGAACCGTGCGTCCTCAGCGGCAACTACCGCATGCTGAAGGTCGGGCGCAATCCGATTGAGCCGGACGAATACATACCGCTCGTGATACGGCTTCTTGTGCATCCACGCCTGCACCCTCCTTTCGATATGCACCGCGGTGAACGGCGGGTCGAGCCAACGCAGAGACAAGAGGCACAGGGCGATCACCGACCACCCAACGAGCCCGGCGATCAGGCACCACCGGAGCAGACGCCGGACCAGGCCTTTGCGCCTCGGTGGTCCGGATCGAGAAGAAGACTTAGCTGACGCCACACTTCAGGATAAGCCGGGCCAGAGCTCCTGGCCGAATCAATCGAAGAACTCGTCAAGCCCCAGATCGTAAACCGGCTCTGTGATCGGGTGGCAACGCTGTCCGGGCCGGGATCTTCCGCTTCCGCCAGTTCGCCGCTCGGCTCTCCCACGCTAACTCGCTCATGTCACTGTTTTTAATTGCAGTTTTGAAGGTCATGTGAACGTCACCCTGCGGTGCCGGAAACTCCGAGCAAGACTGCGGCCTGACCCCGTCGCGCGGTGAAAATGGCAAGATGGCAATCTTAGTTTAGACACTTCGAAAACCGATTGAAATGGCTCGGCCGTGGTGGCATTCTAATTACATGTGAGGGCACGATGGGACGGGTTCTTGACGGCGTTGGAGTGGAATTCACCAAGGAAGAGCGTGACTACATCTTCTTCCTGAACCAGCAGAACGCTCCGCGGGGATGCGTCGGATACTGGTGCGAATGGTGCTACTTCTCGAGCGCCTTTCGCCGGTACTTTCAGGTCGATCATATCATTCCTGTTGCTGCTGCGACGAAATACGGTGTCGGACCGGACTTCATCGGTAGGGTGGACAACGCTTGCGTGCTTTGTGTGGCGTGCAACGGATCCAAGAGCAAATACGGCTTTCCACGCGAAGGGGTTGGCTTAGCCTACCGGGCTCCGAACCAGAACATGACCTGGGGTCCACGCCGGGCCGAGACGTTGACTTGGGAGGACCTAGTCATGATGTGCAAGCGAAAGGGCCGATTTCGTCGCCAGGAGTAGGTCGCCCAAGTCGGAGCGCAAGCGTTTCCCACAGAGGGTTCCAAAGCGGGCGGCGGCCCGACAGGCGGACGAATGCACACGAGCGGCGTGAGCTATGCTGATGTGTTGTTCACAAAACTTTGCGTCCTGATCGCGTGCGCCACAGTGGCTGTCCCCGTGCTGGCTGCCGAAGACCAGCCTTCTGGTAACGGGTGGAAGGGGACTCTGCGTGACGCCCACGGCGTGGCAGTCGCTGGTGCCGTCATCCGCCTACGGTTCGCCGGCACGAAGGCGTCGGCCACCACGCGCAGTAACGGCCAGTTTGCGTTCGCTGCCCTTCCCGCCGGCGATTACTCGGTCTCGGTGGACTATAAGGGCTCCACTGTAACGTGCTCGATGCCACTCCGGCTGCCGGGCAGCGGGTCAGTGGCTGTCCTCGAATTGTCGGCCGAGGGCGCGCTCTCGCTCCTCGCTGGCAAGGAAACTCGCGCCGGCACCGGGGGCGAGCAGTTGTCTGCCAAAGCCGTCTCGGCGATGCCACTGAACAAGCGCGACTTCAGTCAGTTGCTTCTGCTGGCGGCCGGCACCATGACCG
>CAZFOP010000102.1:0-10092 GCA_964520085.1 uncultured Solibacteraceae bacterium
CCGCCCTTCGTCCCCACGCGGGAATATGCCAGCAGGTCGTTAATCAGACTTTGCATGCGCTTCGCCCCGTCGACGGCAAACTCAATGAACTCGTCGGCATCTTTGTCCAATTTGCCTTGGTAACGCCGGGCCAGCAATTGTGTATAGCTCGCGACCATGCGCAGGGGCTCCTGTAGATCATGGGAAGCCACGTAAGCAAACTGCTCCAGTTCGGCGTTCGAGCGGGACAATTCGGCGGCCTGTGAGCGCAATTCAGCGGTTTGCACACGCACGCGACGGCGCAAAACGATTACCCACATTGCGCTCAAAGTAATGACGATCGCCAGGGCGCCTAGCAGCACAAGAACTCGGGTAGCGGTCCACCACGACGGCAGCTCGATCACGACAACGTCTGCCGCGGAGCGAAGTAACACACGAAAGGACGTTGCTCTGCGCAACTCATCGATTTCGACGGACCACACACCCGTCATCTTCAGTCGGCTGCCAACCGGAATGGACTGCACTCTGGTGTTTGATCGAATGTTGCTCAACAGGGCGGTAAAGGTCGCCCCGTTTGTCGCCATTGCCAGCACGATATCGTCACCTCGCGTGGAGCGACCTAAGAACGTGCCCTGTATCTGGATCAGCTCGGCATCATGGTCGCCGGTCAAGCTGGTGGCGTGAGTCAAATCCACTGGCACGGGCGCCGCAGCGGCTGTGCCAAGCAGTCGAAAGGCCCCGTCTTCCAGAACTGGTGCGTACTGGCCGGCGGTGGGGAACCCGATCGCATCGATACTGTCGCCAATCCGCAGGCCTTCGGCTTGCGAGCTAATTACTCTGACGCCACCGGATGCATCCTGGATGTAAAGGAACCGGCCCGGTTCGTCGAGAGTCACGGCTCCGTGTACCCGGATTCTGTGACCCGAAATCGTTTGCGGGGTGAATTGCATCAAACTGGTGGTTGGGAGAGCCGGAAGTGAATAGTGGTCCACTGGCACGGCTTCCTCGATCTGCAATTGTTCCCTGCCCGGAACGAACAACTGGATTCCGACCAATTGCCGCTTCTCATTGAATAGCGCTCCACAGGCTCCACGGACGGCGACTCGCGAATCAACCAGAGACGCATAATCGGCAGTCCGGTCAAAGTCGGTGATCCATGCCTTGAACTTGTTCCGGTGATTCGCGACTACGAGTGCCAGAGCCGGAAGGCCTTCTTGCCTGTGGGCTAGTAGCATGCTTTCAATCCGGGCCGAATGCACGATGCCGCTTACCTCGACAAACTGACTGTCCTGCTCACCGCTGAGTAGGTCTTCCAGCGCAAAACGACGTGCAGGCGGTAGCGACGCTTTGCCGAGGACGCGTATCTCAGGGCGCTCGACTTCCGGCGCAAAGAACCCAGCACCCGATACCCCCCGGACTTCGACCAGATCTCCAGTGTGCGCCGTCGGAGGCGTTCCCAAAATGTTGACGTAAATACCCGCCGTGGAGTCCTGAAAGAACGTCAGGCGTAATTCAGGCATGTAGTAGGTCAGTACACCTTGCAACCGGATCGGGTACTGACGTTGGGCTTCCCTGGCAGTGAGCCCGCGGACTTGGGCAGCCTGGGTGAGAACCGGCAACGATGCTTGCACCTGAGCTCGGCAAAGGCCCGAGGACCCGCCACTCGCCAACATCATGATCGCAGCGGCAGCCACATCAATGGGCAGACACCACAAACGCGGCGCCCGGCCTAGCGAGCCGGAGGCCAGGGACATGACAGCTGGAGCTGTCACGCCGATCGCGCGGGTGGAGGATCGCACAACAGGGCCCAAGGCCCTCAATAGCGCTCGCGGCTCATCTTCTCGCCCGGCCACGGCCAAGTGCAACCTCCCTCTTTTGTTGCATCATGCCCGATGCGGGGACCAGAACCGGCGTTCCTCCGCGTCCACCAAGCGTTCAAAAAACCCAGCCCGGCGGAAAACCTGGCCCTGGTGGCAACCAGAAGCCAGGCGGCATAATAGACCCATGCAAGCGCAGGGGACTGGCCCAACAATATGGCTGATCCCGAACCGTTGCAACATTGCTCTTAGGACTACTACCGATAGCCAACTAACGATATCAGGACTCCGGCGTGGTGCGGTACACCCGGCGGCTCCCCGGCCCAGAGCCGATGGGCTGGGTTGTCGCTGCAAGCAGCCGATCCGGGTATCGTTCTGTCGATCCCTGTGCTTCCTCCCGCCGGAGTGGTCCGCGTGGGGCTGCCGGCATATCGGTATAGGGAACCAGCATAGCGATCGGGCCCGACTCCGTTGTTGGCGACCTGATCGCCTGGGGTGCCAGCGGCACGGCCGCTCCGCAATCGGACGTAGAACGGCATGTTGGTTTGAACGTGATATGGCAACTGTAAAGCGAGAAATCAGTAGCTTTGAGTTTCTTGCGGTAACAACCGAGGTGGCAAAGCAGATGAGTATCTGTTTTATGTTGGTGCTACAATCGCGCTAGTGCGAGAGTGAAATCTCGCTCTGGTTGTTAGAATGTCGGGTGAAGCCATCCTTATCGTGGAGGATTCCGCGGTCACCCTGAAGGTGACGGCTGCGGCGCTCCGGGCGGAAGGCTACAAGGTGCAGGTGGCATCGACGGCGGAACAAGCGCTGTCGTCGCTCCGCTCCTGGAAGCCGGATCTGATCCTGGTGGATATCATGCTGCCCGGCATGGACGGGCTGGAATTCACCAGGCAGATTAAGCTGGACAACCGGCTGCGCGACGTGACGGTGCTGGCGTTAACCGCCTGCGACATGGAAGGCGATGAAGAGCGGGCACGCAAGGCAGGCTGTGACGGCTACCTGACGAAACCTGTCGATAAGCAGACGCTGACGGATGTTCGCCAATACCTGGATTTTGGAGGTAAGGTGATCGCGCCTCTAGCGCGAGCGGTCGAGCCACCTCCCCAGTGGAAGCCGGAGGCACCTCCGCTACCGGTCACGCTGGCGATTCCCGAATCGGAGATGGAGGATCTGCGGCGCACATTTCTCGCGGAGGGAGCCCTGCAGAGCCGTGAGTTGCTGGCCAGTCTGGACCAGACATTCGATGAGAAGCATACCGCGTTGTTGGCTCACAGGTGGGCGGGGACCGGAGGGCTCCTGGGATTTCCGCGAATCTCAGATCGGGCACGCGAAGTGGACGTTATTCTGCGAACGCCGCCTTGGACTACCGTGCGGATGCGCGTCGCGCTAAAGAACCTGGCGAACGCATTCGCCGAGCCGGCGGCAGCCGCGTTGGAACTGCAGGTTCCGGATTCCATCGCACACCAACTCGAGGGCAAACGAGTGGCCCTGGTCGGACTGAAGACTGTGGAGGCGGAACGATTGTGCGGCGCGCTGGAGCGCGTGGGAGCGAAACCCAGGGTGTTCCATGCCGACTATCCGCCCGACGCCGAGGTCGTCCGCGAATGCAACCTGGTGCTGCTGCATGTGAGACCGGAGACGATGGAAACGAAATGGCTTGCACCTGAGTTCGTGCAGCCGCCGGGGCTGCCGATGGTGTACATCGGAGCGCGCGAGCGGCTGTTCGCCCTCAATCCGGGTGTGCAGGCGCGGGCGCGCGATTTTCTAATCGATGGCTGGCAGCCGGAAGAGGCGCTGATGCGGTTGAGCCTCGTGCTCTCGCGCGCGGCGGTGACCGAGCCAACTGCCGCAGTGGCAAGCGATACTGCGAGTCCAGATGCTCGACAAGGGACCACCGTGGCAGGCCCTGCCGAAATACTCGTCGCGGACGACGACCTCACGGTGCGGACAGTGGTTCGCTCGGCGCTGCGGAAGGTCGGCTTGCAGTGCCGGCTGGCAACCACCGGGCCGGAGGCACTGGAGGAAGTCCGCCTGCACCGGCCGCCTGCCGTGGTGCTAGACGTCAATATGCCGGTGATGGATGGCTTCGAGGTGCTGGAAGCCATTCGCGCGGAAAAGATTCCGGTGCGCGTCATTATGCTGACGTCGCGGGACCAGGACCAGGATGTGTTGCGGGGGTTCTCGCTGGGCGCCGACGATTATGTCGTGAAGCCGTTCAGCCCAATGGAACTGGTGGCGAGATTAAAGAGGCTGTTGGTGGCTCACTGAGACCCGCGTGGCACAGCGCACTCGAACAATGGGAGCAGCCTGTTCCTGTGTCCGGCTCGCCATCAGGTGGACCTTCGCTGTCGGGCACTGGACTCCGCTCGACAACACCATCGATTTCGCGTTGTCGCTCAAGTGGGATCATGTTACAGCCGCTCTCACGCCTGGTGCTATCCGCAAGCGCCTGGAGACAGCCAAGAGCCGTCAAATCGGATGGACGCCACGCCCCGGATGGATTTTTGACGAGGGACGCGCCGTCGGCACCCACTTCTTCAGAGCTTCGATCATTTCGCCCAGCCGAACCGGCTTCGCGATGTAGTCGTCCATTCCCGCCGCAATGCAGCGCTCCCGGGAGCCCTCCATCGCGTGCGCGGTCATCGCGATGATCGCCACTCGCCCGTCCGACCCTTGCTGCTTCCGAATCTCTGCCGTGGCCGTGTAGCCGTCCATCTCCGGCATTTCACAATCCATGAAGACCAGGGCGTACGGCAACATCGCGCATAGTGCCACGGCCTCGCGCCCGTTGCCCGCCACGTCCGGGCGCAGTCCCAGCCGCTCAAGCATGCGCACTGCCACCTTCTGGTTCACCGGGTTGTCTTCCGCCACCAGCACCCGCACCGGTGCCCCGGCAAATCTGCCCGCCACCTGCGATTTCAGCGCCGCGATCTCCTCCAATGCCTTCGTCCGGGTCGCAAACCCGCTCTGCAGTTTCTTCGACCACGCGGTCGCCAGCGTGCTCTGCAACTGCGATTGCCGCACCGGCTTCACCAGGCAGGCATCGATGCTGGCTCCTTCCATGTGCCGCACTTCCCTCCAGTGGCCCACCGACGTGAGCATGATCACCAGAGTATCGAGCAACAGCGGGTCTGTCTTGATCGCCTCCGCCAGCGTCGCTCCGTCCATCTCGGGCATCTGGTAATCGAGCAGTACCACTTGGTACGGATCTCCCGCCGCCTTGGCCTCGCGCAGGGCGTGGAGCGCCTGCGTGGCCCTCGCAAAGCTGCCGTTGCGCATTTTCCAACTGCTGACCTGTTCGTGCAACATGCGCCGGTTCACGTCGTTGTCGTCCACGATCAGCACGCGCAACCCCTGCAGGTCGGCCGCCGGCGCCGGCTCAGCGTGCGGCTGCGCGTCCAGCTGCAAAGGCAACGTGAACCAGAAAGTGGAGCCCTTGCCGAACTGGCTGGTCACTCCCACCTCGCCGCCCATCAGGTTCACGAGTTGTTTGGAAATCGCCAGCCCCAGCCCCGTGCCCCCGACCTTCCGCGTGGTCGAAGCATCCACCTGATTGAACTTCTCGAACAGTGCACCCATCTTCTCCGCCGGAATTCCCGGACCGGTATCCTCGACCGCAACCCGGATTTGCGCCTTCTCCCCGTCGTGGGATTCACAGTTCACCGCGATCAGCACGTGGCCTTCCGGCGTGAACTTCACCGCATTGCCCACCAGGTTAGTCGCCACCTGGCGGATTCGCCCCGCGTCTCCGATGAAATGCCGCGGCACATCCGGCGGATACTCCAGCACCACGTCGAGCTGGCGGTCTTCGATCCGCGGCGCCAGCATCTCATTGACTTCTTCGATCACCAGCCGCAGGTCGAACGCGAACGATTCGAACACCAGCCGTCCCGCTTCGATCTTCGAGAAGTCTAAGACGTCGTTGATCACGCTCAGCAGGCACTCGCCCGACCGGCGCACTGTCTCCGCGTACTCACGTTGCTCCGGCGACAGATCCGTATCCAGCAGCAACCCCGTCATCCCGATCACGCCGTTCATGGGCGTGCGGATCTCGTGGCTCATATTGGCCAGGAACTCGCTCTTGGCCTGAGTTGCCTTGTCCGCGTTATCCTTCGCGGCAAGCAGTTCGCGTTCCATGCGCTTCCGGTCCGAGATATCCCGCGAGAGACCGAACGTGCCGACAATCGCGCCGTCCGGATCGCGGAACGGCAGCTTGGTGGTGAGCACCCAGGTCTCATGGCCGTCCGGCCAGGTTTCCTTCTCCTCTTTGCATACCACCGCTATGCGCTCATGTATAAGGTCTTGCTCATCGTTGTATGCTTGCTGCGCATGTTCCGCGCTAAAGAAGTCGAAATCGGTCTTGCCAACGATCTGCGAAGGATCGCTGCGCCCGAAAAGCTCGGCGTGCGCTTTATTGCTCAGAATGAAGTGCCCCTCGCAATCCTTGAAATAGATGGGGTGCGGCAACTGGTTCATCAGGGCGTTCAGACCGTGTCTTTCCTGTTCCAGCTGGACTCGCAGTTTGCGGATCGCCGTGACGTCCTTAAACTCCGATACCCGCCCGATAATCTTCCCGTGGTCTAGCTTCGGTTCGGAGTGCCGGTTGAACACGCGGCCGTCCCTCAGTTCGAGATCATCGTCGGCGTGTGCCATCGAGTCTCGATCGGGCGGTTGAACGAGTGAGAAGAAGGCGGCTGATTCCTTGAGCTGGGGCAGAATATGGGCAAGCGCTTCATCGCGCGGAAGCACAATGGAGCCGGGAATGGTCCACAATTGGGCAAACTTCTTGTTATAGGTAACGATCCGTCCGGCTGTATCGAGGGACAGAATTCCATCCGCGACCGAATCCAGCGTCGCACGCAGCACCCGTCTTCGAGCCTCTGCGCGGCGCCACAGGACGGCGAACCAGAGCCCCGCTGAGAGCGAAAGGGCGACAATCAACAGCAGAAGACGTGCGTTCATCGATGCTGTAAGCATATCGTATCGGCGCCCATTCAAGCGGCGGACGGCGCCAAGTAGCACCTATTCACGCCTGTGCAACAGCGGCGCTGTGTGCTCCCGGGCTTTATCGTCGTTGGAATACGAGGTCATCGCACTCTGTGTTTCGCCGAACACCTTTTGGCAGCGATCCACCAGTTCACCAAGGCGCGACACCGGCGTCAGATTGGACGCAAGCTCAAGTGTTTGGCTAACCTCGGCAAGAGCGTCAGCCCCAACTTGCTTGGCACTGCCCTTGATCTTATGGGCTTCCACGCGGAGTCTCGAAACATCGACTGTCACGAGGGCGGTACGCATTTGTTCGAGACTGGTTTCGGTCGATGTCTTGAAGACGTCGAGCAAATCCGCTATCAAGCTATCATCGCTGGACGCGACTTCAAGAAGCCATGCCGGTGGTGCCCATTCCAGGTGACACACTTGGGGGCGCGCCGCCGCTTGGCTACTCGAGGGTAGTATAGGGTCCATCGTTTGGCATCCCCCTGCACCCACTGTCGGGTTTTGGGATCGATTAAGATGTCCTTTCGTTATTAAGTGTCCTCCGGACTTCTTTGCCTTGCCATACTGACGGTCGTTAACCAGCAATTGTTATCAGTGGACATGGCAGTTGCATATCCGCCGCCGGTTCACCCGCTGGCGCGCTTGCCGCAGGGAGGTGTTCCCTGCGCAGCAGCGAGTGCAAACTGTCATCCCGCGGCGGTGGTGTCGCTTTTGAGGATTCGCCTTTGCCATGGACTGGTGGCTCGGCGCGACTCTCTCGTTCGGGTATGTCATAGGAGCGGTCCACGGCCCAGGCCGAGATCGTGGCTCAAACTGACGGCCGAGTCACTCAGGCGATTACATCCGGCCGGGCTCGGACGTCAGGTCCGAGAGTCACAGGCGGACAGCAGAGCTGGAGTCTTTCCAGCAGTTCGAGAATCCGGCAGCCCACGCGCAGACGCGCCCTCAGTTCAGCGGACTTGAACGGCTTGGTGACGTAGTCGTCGGCTCCGGCCTCCATGGCAGTGACAAGATCCTCGCTTCCCGTCTTCGCAGTGAGAATCAGAATATAGGTATACGGGAGGCGCTTGCTGGCGCGGACGCGGCGGCACACCTCGATGCCGTCCAAACATGGCATCACCCAATCGAGGATCGCGAGCTGAGGGCCTTCTTCTCGTTGCAATTGGCACCATGCTTCCTCTCCATCGCTCGCCACGACCACGTCGTAACCCCACTGGGTCAGCATGGACTGCAGCACCGTTTGAAAAACCGGGTTGTCTTCCGCCACCAAGATGCGCACGATGGTTTCCCCGCGCCTCACCATGGAACGAGTCATACCGACCCGTTAGCGAGGCCATAGTTTGAGCTTAGATCAACACAAGCAGGTCTGATACCTCCGCAAACGCCGAAGGCGTACTGCTCCGGTACCGAGGGGGCTAGCCGCAAAGTGGTGTAAGAATCAAAACCTCAGTACCCCTTACTCTGGCAAATGCATTCCTCGCGGCGTTACATGCCGTCGATATTGTTCGCGTTGATGTGCCAATGCTGTTACGGCCCGCACGGTTCTTCGAACCCGTTCGTCGAATCCCGGTTGTTACATCGGCTCGGAATCTCCTCTTGTCCAGTTGAACAGCTACGCGCCGGTGCGGCGACCTTTGAATCAGTGTCCGCGCGCCAAAGCGTTCACACGGTGGTCAAGTCCTGGCGGGCACGGAGGTTTGCCAGCATAGCGTCCACTGCGCCCGTTTGGATCGGCTTGGAGATATATGAGTCCAACCCGGCCTGCAGGCACTTTTCGCGATCTCCCTTCATGGCGTGGGCGGTCAACGCGATGATGGGGATATGCGCTCCATTTTCCGACTCCACGGTCCGAATGCGACGGGTGGCTTCATACCCGTCCATCTCCGGCATTTGAATGTCCATCAGAATGCAGTCGAAGCGATCCTGGCGCCATGCCGCCAGTGCGGCGGCTCCGTTCCCAACCACGGTCACGCGATGACCGCGCTTCTCGAGGAGGGTCCGCATGAGTAGCTGATTGACTACGTTATCTTCCGCGACCAGGATGGACAGGGCTTGGCGCGGCGGCTGTTCCGCAGGTGTGGGGCTCTCGGGCGCGGCGCCGTGTTCCACGTCTTCAGCCGGTTTCTTCCCCGGCGGAAGTGGCGTAGTGAAGAAGACAGTGCTGCCCCGGCCCTCGGCGCTTTCCAGCCACATTCTTCCCCCCATCATGTCAACCAGCTTCCGGGAGATGGCCAAGCCGAGGCCGGAACCTCCAAAGCGCCGGGTGACGGACCCGTCAGCCTGCCGGAAAGGTTGGAAGATCAGCTCCCGTTGTGACTCGGGGACGCCAATGCCGGTGTCGGAAACGGCAAACTGGATCTGCCGCGGCTCTGCGTTGCCATTGGAGCCAGCCGCTGCGGGGTCCTGTTTCGGTGCCAGCGACACGCGAGCCGTGACACCGCCAGCCACGGTGAATTTCACTGCGTTGCCCAACAGATTGAGAAGGACCTGGCGCAGCCGGTGTGGGTCGCCCCGGACCCAGTCCGGCACATCGTAGTCGATCTGAATCGACGTCGCAAGACCCTTTTCGGAGAGAAGCGGCTGGACGGAAGCCACCGCGGCCTGGACGCACTTGCGGATCGAGAAATCCAACGATTCCAGTTCGATCCGGCCCGCTTCCACCCGGGAGAAATCGAGAATATTGTTGATGACCGCAAGTAGGCTCTCGGCCGACGCACGCACGGCCTCGTTTTGCTCCCGCTGGGGACCCGTAAGCTCGCTCTCCGCCATCAGCCCGGCGAACCCCAGGATGCCGTTCAGGGGTGTCCGGATCTCATGACTCATGTTGGCCAGAAACTCGCTCTTGGCTCTGTTGGCCTGCTCCGCGGCGCGCTTGAGCACTTCTTCCTGCTGCAGTTTCTTGCTGATCACCGCGGTTTGCAGCCCGACCTTGCGCCGAAGCACGGCCACCCAGGACAGAACGGCGAGCAGCAAAGCCAACATGTAGCCGATCGCGATCAGGAGCCGGCCGGTGGTCCACCACGGCGCGGACCGGACCACGGTGATGTCATTGCCAGAGCGCAGGACCAGGCTGAGCGACTTTGGAATGCGATAGGCAAGGTTGCCCTCCGCCACAACGGAACAGACACCGGTCACATGGACGATGCTGCCCCGGTCCAGGGAGGGAAACCTCCCGTGATTCAAGGTGGCGTTGAACAACTTACCGCCCACTTGAAGCATCACGGTGTTCTGGCTGGAACCTCTGAGCTGGTCCACAACGGCGGCATCGATGGTGACTAACTTGGAATCGTAGCCA
>CAZFOP010000103.1:0-10086 GCA_964520085.1 uncultured Solibacteraceae bacterium
CTGTGCGTGTGCTGCTAAACGGAAAGGAAGTGCTTTCTTCTGCCGCGCCGCTGGATGTGAACCGGCATCAATTGGCCTTCGCGGGCGACGAGGACGGTTCCGTGCGCGGCAGGCTGCTTCCGCCGGCCGTGGAAGCGGCGGCGGTGGACGTCGACGACGCGGCGCACTACCAGGAGATGCTTGGCTGGGGCGGCACCACCACGCCGCCCGCCTTCGCGGAATTGAGCCCGGCCGGCGCCGCCGAGTGGTGGCGCATTCTCACCGAGTACAACCTGCTGCTGCATCGCGAGTATCCAACCGGCGCGGTTCTGAATCGGGAGATGAACAACTGGGACCGCCCGGTAGACGCCGCCCCACATTACTATGGCGACAACTTCCCGAATTGCGAGACCAGCGATTTCGAATACATGCGGCGCGTTCGGCGCCTGGGCGGGAAGGTGATTTTCGAGTTCTGGGAACTGCCGCCGTGGGCCAGAACGCGCGATGCGGCGGGCAAACTGACCGACGCGCCCGAAATCGAACCCTACGTGAAGGCAATGGTGCGCTACTGCCAGGTCTCGCGAGATAAGATCGGCTACCCTCCCGAGATTGTCGGGATTCAAAACGAAGTGACCCAATCGGCGGAGAACTGGCAGAGGATGGCGCTGGCGTTGCGGCAGGGGCTGGACGCCGCGGGATTCGGCGCTATCAAAATCCACATGCACAACGCGCCGTTCTCGCTCGGCGGCGTCGCGGCCGCCAAGGCGTTCCGGCAAGATCCGGCGGTCTGGAAGACGATCGATTACTCCGCATCGAACCTCTACGATTATCAGGAATACTTTCACGATCCCGACGGCTTCGACACGCGGCTGGCTCAGTTGCGCGACGCGATCGGAAATAAGCCGTTCTTCGCCGTGGAGTTGTGCGTCAATAGCGGCGCGTATCAGACGCGTGCGTACCGCGTTGCGCTGGCGATGGGGCAGCTCTATCACAAGGTACTCACTCAGTTGGACGCGTGCGGCGTGATGTATTGTTGGACTCTGCTCAACGTGGTTCAGCCATCGTACGGATGGACCCGGACCCTGCTGGTGCCCGATCCGGAGCATGGGATGATGCCCGTGGCATCCAGCCACCAGTTGCGGATCTTCGGCGCATACTCGCGCCGTGTGCGCGCAGGCATGATACGGGTGAAGGCGGCGAGTTCGAACCCGCACTTGCTGGCCACGGCGTTCCGCGGCGCGGGAGGCGAGCGGACGCTGATTCTCTTGAACCGCTCCGGCGTAGCGCAGAAGGTTGCCGTGAAGTGGCCGGGCGCGGCGTTCCGCTATCTGGAGACCGTCAGTCCGCAGCAACAGAACTCGGTCGATCCGAGCCCGCAGCCGACCGGCGCCAGCCTGGAAGTGTTAGTGGCGCCCGGAGCTATTGTCACTTTAACCAACGTTGAGTTAGGCAAAGTGACCGAGGCGCAAACGGTGGCGTAGCCCGAGATCGCCATCTAATCTACTATTTCCGACTGGTGAGAGCTTCTTTGTCTTCTCGGCCGTTGCCGAGCCTAGCAGATAGTTTCTCTCGGATCATTAGGCCATCCGAGGGGCACCATGTTGGGTGTGGTGGCAGGATCAGGATAGTGAAGCTACTTAATGACGATTAGCTAGGGAGAGTTAGCGGTCGTTCCAATCGTAGAGGGGGGAGTCCATTTCGTGGTCGAAGCCGCGGAAGGGGTTGGGCGGGGGTACGTCGCGGAGGCGGGCGGCCAGGCTGGGGAGCTTGGCGCGGAAGCGGTTGACTCGGGCGAGGAAGTCGTTACGCTCGGTGGAGGGGAACATTGAGGTGAATTGGGCGCTGGCGCCTCGGCCAGATCCGGCTGGTCCGTCCTCCTGGTGGTCGGTGCGGAAACTTCGGTCGCGTTCGCGGGCGTAGAGGGCCTCGACGAGAATTGCGTTGAACTCGGAGTCCGTGTCGTAGTGGTTGCCCAACGGATGGGGGTGGAGGAGTCCGTTCATTTCCTCGATAGCGTGGACCATTTCGTGGAGGAGAACTTCGGTGCGGTCGTTGCCGGCCCGGACACGGTTGGGGCGGAACTCGGGGGGCCAGTTGGCTAGCATGGTGTTGTTGCCGCCGAAACTGTAGTCGATTTCCCATTCCCAGGGGTCGTAGTCGATGATGACGTTGCTGCCTCGTCCCGTGCCGCGGCCGGGCATGAGGTGGCCGGAGCCGTCAAAGAGGCGGGCGTTGTGGGGCTCGGCGTCCGCCCAGTTGGTGGGGTATGCGTCGGCACCGCGAAAGGTGGTGCGCGTGGTGCGGGTGGGGATGATGCGGACGGTGCGGCCGTTGTGCCAGATTTCGTTGAGGACGGCTCGGCCGCTGATGTAGAGGAGGAGTTGGGCGATCTGGCGCCGGACTTCGCTTTCGTAGGCCCGGCGGTTGTGGCCGAGCGAAGTGCCGTCGACGCTGATGTTATCGCTCGGCATAGCCTCTACCGATAACTTGCAAGATCTTTCCCGGGATTTCTATTTTGCCCTCAAGTCTTTAGGGAGTCTATCACAGACCGCCAACTTTTGATCCTCCAAAGTGGATGGTCTTGGTACTTTTTCTGCGCAAGCCCGTCCCTTGGCCCGGCCAAGCATCAATTCCGCCCCGCCCGAAAAACCAGGAGTCGAAAAGCTGCTTCTTATCAATCATTTCTACAAACACCTCTCCGCCCCCACGTCCTAGTCTGCCCTGATTTCGCTGGCGCCATCGCTCTTCTGCTGCCCCGTCGCCACCGCCAGAGCTTCGATCCGCCGGACCATGCTCCCGAACGACCGCCGTGTGATATGGCTCTCGGCCAGCATCTCGGTCTCAAAGGTCTGCGAACGGGAGGTCAGTGCCGAACCGCGATCCCAGGTCTTCTCCGAACCGATTAGCCGGAAAATCGGATCTCGCGCGAGCCGTTCGGTGTCGTTGACATCCTCATAGCCCGCGATGTGGCTATAGACGGACTGGCGGAACAGATCGGCCAGTGGACGTTGGGTGTTCTCACCGCGCCGCGAGTCACTCAGGTGCTGGGTGATCAGTTCGCCGAAGCCCAGCCGTTCATCCGACTCACGAACAAGGATTAGGCCGCCGTCGGGGGTGACCAGTGATCCCTGAAAATCGATCTTCAGGGACGCGTCGAACGATAGCTGAACGGGTCTCATTTGTTTCTCACCCATTGGGTGCTGAGCTCCTTAGCGCCTTCATCACGTTGAAACCCGTATGAATAAAGGCGTCGGAGGCCATCAAGGCGTTGTCGGTAACTGTTCAAAACGGAAATGTGGGCCAATCCGTCAGAAGGTTACCCAAACAGCTCACTAGGTCAACCTCAGACGGCCGTTCTTCCTTCCGCTGGCCAGCAAGGGCTCCGCCGCCCTGGTGGAAGGGGAGGCAGGCGATACTGCGTCATCGATGAGGACGCGCTCTCCGCGAGACCGCTGCCGCTCCGCTTGGCGTCCAAGCTTGCGCCCTAAGTCTTCGCCGACTTCAATAGCCCGATCGTGTTCCCGTCTGGGTCCGCGAACCATGCGAACGTACCGGCAGGAATCTTGATCGGCGGGACCAGCGTCTTGCCGCCCAATTCGGTGGCCTTGTCGAGCGCAGCCTGCACGTCCTCGACGTCCACGTAGAACATCGTGTAATGTTCCGGCTCGTGGCCGAGCGAGGTGATGTGACCCGGGATGCCCTGCGGACTCCCGGTTTCAATATTCGACGCTGGGCCGGCGGCCGTGATCTGCCAGCCGAACAATTTCGCATAGAAATCGCCGGTCCTAGCGCGGTCGCGGCATCCGATCTCAAAATGAACGACTGGCCGTCCCATACTCTTCTCCCCCTTTTGACCGAGTAACGGTGTCGCCGCTGCCGCCAACAAGAGCGCCGCGCGGCGTGTAAGCATTTCTCTGGATGGAACGTGGTGCATCCTATTCCCTCCGGTCCAGCATAAGTTCAGCCATAATTCTCATCGTGGCTCCCGGTTTCCTGTGATGCTATCACAGGCCGCCGGATTCCGATCCTCAGGAATACGGGTCCTTGGTACTTTTTACGCGGCTACGGATGACGTTCCATCCGTTCCCTGGTACAGAGGTTAGGCGGCCCCTCGTTCGCCCTTTCTACTGAACGGAGATCGCAACAAAGGACTGCGTCTGAACGCTGCCGACAGTCGCCACCAGCGGCAGGTCGCCTGTCCCAAGGCCCGGCGGGATCGTCAGATTGATCTGATAGAGGCCAGCCGAGCTCAATCCTGCGAACGACGGCGTCACGGTTACGCCACCGATCATAAGTTGCACGGTGTTCGCCGTCGGGGCCGCGCCGCCGAACGCCTCTCCCGCCGCGACCGGCGGGTTGGTCGGCCCGAACCCGACGCCATACAGTTCGACAACGTCGCCTGCCTTCGCAGCCACCGTGGGATAGCCCAGCGAGTCGCCGGTTGGGCCGAGAATATCATAGGTCCCTCCACCTTTGGATCCCGAACCATCCGTCCTGATAATGATTCCCGTCACATGCTTCGCATCCAGCAGCAGGAACGACGGCGCAAACTGGCCCAAGGTCACCGTCGAGGCCGCGCTGCCTTTGGACGTGGTCACGATCACAACCACCGTGCCGGTCGCCGTGTCGTCCGGCACCTGCAAATTGATCTGTCCGGGGCTGACATACCAAAGGTACGCAGCTTCGCCATCGATCATCACGCTGGTGCCGTCCAGCGAAATGGGAAAATCGTTGTTCCAGGTTGCGGCTCCGCTGGCCAGGTTGCTCCCATAGATCGACACCCATTCTCCCGATTGGATCGTGCCTGCCGTACTGTCGAGTGGAACCACGCCGCCGGCCGAAATCTCCGGGACCTGCTGGTTCAAAGGGCTAAAACGTAATTGGACCAGCATGTTGTTCGCTTCACAGGTCCCGTAGCCCAACGGGTAGTGAACCGCATCGTCAATGTGCATGACCCAGGTCGTGGCTCCGGTCGGTTGATAGATGCTCCCGTTCAAACCTAAGTCGTCGCACACGTCCGTGAACGAAACCAGGGACGCTTCGTCGGTATCGTTTGAGAATGCCCAGTAGGTCTGTCCTTCCCATGCGGTGAGAATTCCGAATTGCAAGGTCTCTCCCCCGGTCACGGGGCCAACCAGAACTTCGGCGTCAGGACAGGACTCCGGCAGATTCATCAAGTAAGCGGCGAAATTGGCGGGTGTCGTTCCAGTGCCAAACACACTCGCTCCCCCAGCGCTGCCGCCAGTACACTGAACGTACAATGTTCCGCTGTAAGGAGCGATGAAATTACCATTTTGAGCGAGCGCTGGCAGTGCCGTGAACAGTATCGCGGCCATCAGAAGATCCGGGATCGGGCGTGCATGTCTCATTTCCGAAAGACTACCATGCTCGTTGCGCCGCTTGCACGACCGGGGCGGGTGGAGGTTCGGTGGACAGTGCGAGACACGATGTAGCGGATTCAGCGGGTTCATTTCCGATTTGGCACACGGCGGGAGCGGTGGTGGCGTGGGACGACCGGGAATGGCACGCAACCTATTGTGGCGACAATGGGTTAGGGAGCCTTGCGGAGCCGTTGACTGGGAAAGTGGGAGGTTAGCAAACGAAGCCTGTGAGGAGGCGACGAAGCTCGATCTCATTCGCACTTGGGCGGGAAATTGGAAACAGAGCCTGTCACGGCTTCTCCCTATGGTGGAAGTTCCGCCTGGCGTGTTAGCCAGCGTGCCCAGGCAATAGCGCGCCGGCTGTGGGCTAGGGGGTAGAGAGGTGGGTCGGAGACAGCACCGAATTACACCATTACCGACTTGCACCACTAGCGAAGAAACTGTGCAATTGGTTACCGTTCCCGGTTTGAGACGTGGACGAAAGTGGCCCCGCCTCTGCATCCCGCCGCTGGTCCCCTGGGGACGCCATGCGCGGTTCAGGCCGTCCCGTTTACGCCCCAATGAGTGGCGTGCTGCGCGGCCGCTCTATTCCGACTCGTCAACGTTCAGGGCGGCCACGGAGGGATTGCCTGAGATGCCAAGGACCCGGTAGTACGTCGGATGCACTGATACCCTGCTGCTTGGCTGAACCATGCTTAGCGTGACAATTGCCTCATCTATCGATGACCATTGGACGGGCTCGAAGGTGGTTATCTTCAACCCAACGAGACCTGTTCGATAGAAGGCAAAAAACACTTGGTTGAGGAACTCTTCGATCCCAACTCCGCTTTCGGCTACCGTGCGGGCCGACAATGAAAGCTGGTCCGCTCTATCAAAATTCTCAACAGCGTACCGCAGACAGAGGTCTTTGACCTCCTCTCTATCAAGGTCTTGTATCGAAAAGTTGCAAGGGCGTTTCTTGAGCAGGCTGCTTAGCTCAATCAACCCGGGATACTCGGTAATCCACTCGTCCTGCAGACTCCGCAGGCGGTACTTCGAGTACAGTGCCTCGGCCTTGAAAAGGATGGTCTTCGTAATCGCGGCCTTCCCTTCGGCACACTCCATGCAGCAGTTTAAAAACTCGATCAACTCCCTGGGGCGCATCGATGTGCGATCAAGCATATAATCAATTGCTGGCTGCCGTCCAATCCTGAAGTTGAGTAGGTCCTTGTGGGCGACCGGAGCTTTTGTGTATGTCTGTTTGACGAGGTGGTCGATCCTCCTATCAAGAAGCTCGGTGAGCTGCTCCCTGGTCCACCCAATTCTCAAATACAGGCTGCGGTACTTCTCTTCTTGAAACCCGCTGTCGCGTGTGAGCCGAAAGACGTGTTCAAGCAGGTCCGTTCGGACGACCGCGATGATCTTGACGTTTTGGACCTGAAAAAAGTCCCGTATTGTTTCTATCAGGCTCCTAATCAGCAAATATCGAAACTGATCGTCAACCCAGTTTTCGTCTAGGCGGTCAACCGTCACATATACTTGGTGTCGCTTATCGGCAAATACATCCTCCGAGAGAAACTTCAGAACATTCGTGAGCTCCTTCATTTGTATAGAATTGATGATTGTCTGACCTCGCTGTACGACCTCGGTCTTCTCCTCCTCCGACAGCTTCGAGGCGGCGCTGGCGCCCATCTGAAGAGTGGATAGTTTTGCGCCGATGCTTCCTTGGAGGTCATCCTCAACCTTCTTCGTTAACTCCTTTATTCGCAGTTCTGTGCTCTCCCAGAACTTTGGACCCCACTGAAGGATGTAGTTCAGCGCGCGCTCCTTGCTTATGTCGCGAGCCACCAGGCCCCATAGGCGGGTGATGGCAGACTGTGATTCCGGTTCCGAGTGTATGTCGTACTTCCACTTGAGGAGGTCAACGGTGAACGCGTGCCGCCAAAGCAGTCGAAAGAATAGGTCCAGCTTCACTCCGGCAGCTAGGAAGAACTGCAAGACTGTTGAGTTCGTGATATGGTTGAACGCCAGCACCTGGGGGTTGAGCTCAATCGCGGCCGCCCCGTCGCACAGGTGTTTCAATAGTGCACTCTTGCCGGTCCCCGTTCTGCCGAGGATTAGCCTGCGGGGATCCTTGCAGTCGAGCAGTGGCCCGAGGTCACCGGTGTCAACGAAGCACACAGGGAGAAATCGCGCATCGTCCTCGGCGGATTCGGCGCCGATGGTGGAGTGCTTTCGAAACCTAAACTTTGAGACAGAGTCCACTGCTCGGGTCCTCCGCTCAATTCTCGGATCTACAAGGCCTTAAACAGCCTCAGGCAAAAAGCCGGCGACCCCTTGGGGCCGCTAGGCGACCGTCGACCGCGGTCCGAAGTCGCTGCTGCCGCAGGATGGAGTGGGGCCTGAATCGGAGCGTAGCGTGCGCATAAAGAAAACTCTCGACACAGCACGCTGGACAGCGTGCGCCACGGTGGTGGATTGAATTGTGAGAGGTGGCGACGCCGTCTACTCGCTGATCCCCAATTCCGCTGTAGAACATATACTGGCGCAGGATGTCGCGGTAGTCCGTGTTAGTCGTATCGAGCCAGGCGCTCTTGGCGGGCAGGCCGCCGCCCCAGCCTAGCGAAAGCAGGCAGGTGCCGCTCCCGCGCGCTTCGGCCAGGCGCTTTTCCAAAGCATCGAGACTCTGGTCGAGCAGGCCCATCCCGGCCCACGATGCATAATTGCGCTGCAAGGCGATCAGGCCGGCGGCGTAAACGTTGGCGGCCTCGAAAAAGCGGGCGCGGTTCAACGATTCCGGCCAGCGCACGCTGCGGCGCACTTCGGGCGAAGACAGGAAATGGTTCTCGTCCCAGCGGCCTTCAAATACGGTGCCGGGAGAGGCCATTTCGGCAAACGCCGGCGTGCTATCGTCCGGGCGCGCGCCATCGACGGCGCCGCGCGGGCTTTGCTTCCATCCCAAAACCAGGCCGCCGCCGCGCGGTTGCAGCGTCGAGGTGCGCAGGAGATAGACTTTGAACGCTTCGTTGCCTACCACGGCCGAATCGCCGGTGCCGACAAACCGCATGCGGCTGAAGCCGCTCGCGCCTAGCGCGTGATCTTCCACGCCTTCCGCCGGATGGCGCGGAGGCCGCTCGGTCTTCACTTTCGCCGCCAGGTCCTGCAAGATGCCGTCGCGCCAACTGGCGAACAACATGCCGGTGCGCAGCGCGCCCTTGATCGCGGCGCCGGGCAGGTACGGGCCCGAAGCTCCCGCGGCAAAGGTGGGAATATGCAGGCTCTCACCCGCGGCGCGGTTCCAGTAAGCCGAATAGGCGGCGCTTTCGAACGGGATACGGCGGCCGGCGAAATTCTGCGCGAAGCCGCCCCAGGAGGCGAAGTCGAGCTTCTCGGCCGTCTTGAGTTGCGCCAGATAACCGTCCAGGCGCGGGCCCTTCGCCAGCAAGCGGAAAATGCGCCACTGGTCGAGCACGTTAACGTGGTCCTTCCAGACCATGTAATCGATGGGGCTGCGTTTGGCCGTATCCCCGTTTTGCCCCGAAGTCGCCTCTGGATGGAAGACTTACCGCTGTGCCGCGCGCCGGTATCTACGGAACGATTCGAAGGCAACGATGCAGGCAAGCCCGATGAGCAGCAGCGTCAGAGTTGTAGGCAACGGAGCTACCGCCACGGTCTCATTGACGGTAACGGTGACGTTACCGGAGTTCAGTGCGTTGGTGCCATCGGTATTAAGGCCGACAGCCTGGTAATTGAACGAATCCACTCCTATGTAACCCGGCGCAGGGTGGTAAATGAGCGTGTTCCCCGAGGTTGTCAGGGTGCCGTGAGCTGGAGCGGTTGTGCCCGCTATGATACCGGTGACACAACCCACCACCGCGCCCGGAGCCGGTCCCTGGCCGGAGTTCCCCGGAGCCGTGCAACCGGTGACGCTGCCGGCCGGGACTGGCAGGGTTATGGCCGCTCCGCCCGGCGTAAGGGTGGTCGTCGCCGGAATCACGTTGAGGGTGATCGTCAAAGTCGCTGGTCCGCCGGGACGCACGGTGCCACCGGCCGAACCTGTGCCACCCGCAGCATTAAAAACCGTGGTCACTGGAATGGTGAAGGTGTCGGTCCCGACAAATCCTGGCGTGGGCGGTGTGTAGACGTAGTTGATAGCAGTCGGCCCTCGAGTTCCGGCGAGCGATCCGCCCTGAGTGGTGACGATCGTCAGAGTCGTATCGTTGGCGGTATTTTCGTTGTAACAGTCCGGATCGACTGAGAAGACGCCGGCGCCTCCGTTGACGATCAGGAAGGTCGTGCCCTCCTGCGGCTGGCAAAAGAGCGGGTCGCCGAGGTTCGGGCTCTGGGCCCGGGCAAGATGGGGCGCCACAACCAGGGCAACGGAAAGCAATAAACATGTTTTGGCGATTTGCAGCCTTCGGCGGTTCGCCGAAGCTCATAGGTAATTAAGTGTGAACATAGCTCCGCTTTCGCTTGCGATTTACAACCCAGCCAGGATTCCCTGGGCTATTCTTCTGGCTATGAGAACTAGGGTACACCAGAACGGTACCTTCGAGCATACTTTCTTGGGAAGGTACCTGATTTCTGCATCGGTTCGGCGTCCTCGGCCGGGGGGCCGATACTGCGTTTTGCCTCCCTCAAACATGGGGCCTCGACCGCCTGAGACCAAACGGGAAATACGGGGGGAATACGGGGACGGGAAGCCGTGAAACAATCGATTCTTGATCGCGCGCCTCGGGGCGTTTCA
>CAZFOP010000104.1:0-1054 GCA_964520085.1 uncultured Solibacteraceae bacterium
TCAGCGGCAACGCCACCAGCGAAAGGGCGATGTGCAGCCATAAAACAAAACGATGATCGCGCGTGTTGCCGTAAAACACCAGATACAGTGCCGGCAGTCCGGCCAGCAGAAACGCTCCGGCGGGCTGCGGATAGCGCTTGGCGAAGACGGCCGCGACGGCCATCAATGCCAGGCCCAGCGCGAGGTGCAGCACCGCGTTGGCCATGTAAAAAACGCTGGCGCGCGGGAACGCAACCAGGTAGCCGCTGTTGACAATCAGCAGGGCCAGTCCGGCGACGGCGGCGCGGATCGGGTTGGTTCGGTTCATGGCGAATTTCTAAGGCATGGCGCAGGTAGGACAGACCATCGCCTTTCGTGGTCTGTCATTCGCCGCCAGGACGCGACACCGCGACAGACGACAAAAACCGATCGTCTGTCCTACCGCCGCACTAATGCGCGTGCGCCACGGCTTCACGGCCGCGACTCCGCGGATTCCGGCGCCAACGGCCGGATCAGCCTCAGCGCGGGGCGTGTCAGGTAATCGCGCCGGTACTGAATGTGCGCGGCGTCGGTAGGATAGTGTTCGCCCGCTGGGTACGGATAGCTGCTCATGGCGTGGAAGGGCAGCGGCAACACGGATTGCGAAAACGCCGTGTTGGCGTCGCCATCCTTGGCCCAGCCATCCACCAGCAGTAGAAAGTCGCGCTTCCATCCGGGCGGTACGGGCGGAAGGCCGCCGGCGCGGAATCCCATGCGAATCTCATCGCCAGAACCCATCACCACCATGCGGTCGTCCGGCTCGGCCAACAGCGTTTCGACCGGGCCGTAGCGTGTGTACAAACCTGGTGTGGGGTTCCACATCGATGTAAAGCTGACTTTGTCGTAATGGAACTGTTCCGGCTGCTTGCGCTGCGGATCGATCGACGCCTGGGAGAAGCCGCGGAAATGCAGATCGGCGGCGTCTAGAGCGAGGCGCGTTATACGCACTGGCGGCGGCGCGTCATCCTCCACCATATATATCTCGTCCCAGTAGACGCACAGGTTGGTGACGATGCGGACCTCGCGCGAGGCGGAA
>CAZFOP010000104.1:1064-10077 GCA_964520085.1 uncultured Solibacteraceae bacterium
GGCCAGGTCGACCGCCATCGGCTTCGGTTTGCCGGAGGGCATGCCCATGTCTTCGATCACGGTCTTCCAATTGCCGGCCGCGTCCTTCACTTGCAGATACGGAAAAACCAGGTCGCGATGCGCCTGCGTGGCGGAAAGAAAGGTGCTGCCATCCGCCCAGTCCACCCAGCCGTAGAGAATGAGCGCGGCGTGATTAGAGCGTGCGGCGTTGCCGAAATCGAGATCCAGATGATGCATCTCGGCCACGCCTGCGACGTCGCGGCGGAACGAGTTCGGATAGACGCCGTCGCGTTTGAGCACTGCCGCGCGCACATCGGCGCCGTTCGAATCGTGCGCCGCAACGGGATAAACTTTGCGCTTCACGCCGAACAGGCGGAATTCCGGGAAAGGCGGCGACTTGAATTTTTCGTTAGTGACGATCTCCGTGTCCGCCGGATGGTCGAGTGCCATTAGCTTGATCTGATCGAGATACGAAACCTCGCGCAATTCTTCGGTGACGCGCACTTCGTAAGCACCATCGCGCGGCTCGATCGCCTCGGCTGGAATCGAAACGTACTCCTGATGATCCACTGGGAAGAACTGGCCGTCTCCTGAGCTCGCGCCGAGCGGCGCCACGCCCAGCACGTCGGTGATGAATTGGAAGCCACTGCCGTTCCAGGCGAAGATCATGGGGCAGGAGCCGGCCAGGCGCGGCGCTTCCTTGATTGCGGCCACCTTGTTCACGGGCAGGTTCGTTTCGTTCTGCACCAGGCCGTTGGGCCATGTGATGCGCACCGTATCTACCTTGGTGCGATTGCCCAGCCGGAAGACGGCCGGCACGCCCGAGTAAGTGACCTTTTCATAACTTGTGCCGGCCTTCACTTCCACCTTGGCGTTGACGGCGGCCTTTGGATTCTTCTCGCCGGTAAGTGCCACTTCGATCCAGTTGCCATAGTCGGGTGTGACGTCATGGCGAACAACGAGCGACCCGTCCGCATTGATGCGCGCGCGGTCTAATCGTCCGCTGCCATCGAAATCGGCAAGCACCTCGCGCGGCGGAAACGCCTCATCGGGCAGTGCGGGCCGCGGCTCGAATTTATCCGCGAGGTTGAGCAGCAGCAAGCCCGGCGTGACAAGATCCGTGCGACCGTCGTGATTCACATCGCGCGCCACGAGGCTGGTGCCGGCGAGCAACTGATCGAGCGGCACGGCTTCATAATGACCCACCAGGCGGTCGCGGTACAGCACGCCGGGCCGGTCGTCGTAAGTGATGACCATGTCGAAACCGGGCGTGTCGGGCTCCAAGTCGAAGCGGGCCGCGTCACGCGCGTGGCCGCTCACAAACGGGAAGCGCGCGGTTTCATCGCTGAAGCCGGCCTCGCCGTTATTGCGGAATAGCTTCGATTGCGGACCGACGAGGAACAGGTCTTCGTCGTAATCGTGATCGTAATCGAGCCAGAGCGCGGTGTGGAAAACGCCGCTGGCGAGGTCGGCCTTCTTTTCGAAATGGCCGTGGACATTGCGATAGAGCGCCGCGCCGGCGTGGGTGATGACGCACAGATCCGGCAAGCCGTCGTTATCGAAATCGCCCGGCACAATGGAAACCACGTCGCGCAGCGCTTCCAATCCTGAATCTGGCACCGGCGTCTTGCCGTTGCGGAAAAGTTGCGCTCGCCCGCCGCCCCAGGCGATCAGACTGGGCCGCGAGCCGCCATCGAGATCGAGCACCGCCAAGCCAGCTTCGTCGCCGGTGAACCCAGTCGCGATTGTCTCATCCCGATACACAGGCGTGGCCAGCGGCGCGGGCGGCCGCGCATCGATCGGATCGTAGATCTCCGCGTACATGCACCAGTCCATATCCTCTGGAATGGCCGCGCCATCCTGGCGCTTCTTCGCTTCCTGGAACACGCGCAACTCTGTGGCTGCATCGGCCGGTCGATTCGATTGCCGGTACAAGCCGTAGAGTTGGAAATGCGGCGCGGCCAGCAGCGGGTCCAGGTCGCGCGCGATTTCAAATTCTTTGATGGCTGCGGCGATTTCAGCCTCTTTGGCGGCCGCTTCGGCCTCGGCCCTAATCTTGTGCAACGTGCCGATCTGGTAGTGGGTCACCGGCTCGGTGGGAACCAGCCGCGCCATGCCCTCGAATTCGACCAGTGCCTTATCGAACTTATCCTGCTTCTTATACGCGACGCCCAAGTTAAACCAGGTGTGCGGCAGCTTGGGGTCCTGCTTCTGCACCTTTTCGAGTTCCGCGATGCCGGCCGCCAGCTCGCCCGTGCGCAGCAGCGCCAAGCCGTAGTTCAGCCGCTCGCGCACGGAGCCGGGCGCCATCTCAAGCGCGGCGTGAAATTCACCCACCGCCTGCACCTGCGTGGTCGGATTCTCATAAAGCGCTTTGGCGAGGTTGCGGTGCTCCCAGAGCCGCGCCTCGCGTGCGCGATCGGTCTGCGCCTGATTCATCTGAGAATGGACCAACCAGGCCGATCCGCAGACTGCTATGATGACCGGGATAACTTTGTCGCGTAGTGGCATTGTAAGATTAGGCCTCGTTACGTAATAACTGTACCAACCGCTCCCTGACGGTAGCGGCTTTGAACGCTATCGGAGCCGCGACCATCGCGAGCGGTTGCCGGCGATTGGACCGACCATATCCCGACAGGCCCTGAGTCCGTAATGGCAGAGAACCTCCTCGACAGCACCACCGGTGCCGTCAAAATATCACAGGCAGGCGCGGTGCGGCCATAATAGGATCATACTAGTGGACCAGGGCCGATCTCCCACAATCCGATTGTTGGCCGGGCTAGCGGTCACGCTATCGGCGGTGATGGTGTACTCGGCGTACACGATCGTGCAACTGCGCAGCCTGGAGCAGTTGCAGACCTCCATCATCGACCGTAATCGCACCGACTCGCTTCTGCTGCTGCGCATCCAGAACAATCTGAACACGCTGGCAGTGACCATGCGCGACATGCTGGAAGAAAGCGAGCCGTACCCGCTCACCGCTTGGCGTGCGCCGTTTCACCGCATTCGCACCGACCTCGACGACGCGCTCGATCAGGAGACACGCTCCTCGCCGCTCGACCGCAGCTCCGACCAGCGCGCCTACCTGGCCGGCAACGTTACGCAGTTCTGGGATGCGCTGGACCGCGTTTTCGCGCTCGCCGCGAGCGACCCAGCCAAAGCTCGCGACCTGATTCGCATTTCGCTCGAGGCGCGGCAGGAGGCGCTCAGCACGGCGGTGGCGCGCCTGCTGGTCGCCAACAACGAGAGCGAACAGGAAGCCGCCGCGCGCACGCAGGCCATTTACGCGCAGACCAAACGCAACGTTTATATTTTTCTCGCGGCGGTGCTGATCGTGGTCGTACTCACCAGCATCTACCTGGTGGTGTATAACCGGCGTATGTTCGAGCACGTAGCCACGCTTTCCGAACGCCGCAGTGAATTGGCCCGTCAGTTGATTTCGATGCAGGAAAACACCTTCCGCTCGATCTCTCGAGAGCTGCACGACGAATTCGGCCAGATCCTCACCGCCGTCGGCGCTATGTTGCAGCGCGCCCACCGCCGCACGCCGCCCGAGGCCGGCACGGACCGCGCCGATTTGCGCGAGATCCACGAAACCGTGCAATCGACGCTCGAGAAAGTGCGCACGCTCTCGCAGGCGCTGCACCCCGTCGTGCTCGACGATGCAGGCTTTGAAGGCGCCGTGGATGCCTACCTGCCGCGCTACGAAAAGCAAACCGGAATCGCCATCCAATACCAGAAGACCGGCGCCGGCCGCGAGTTGGACCGCGGCATCGCCATCCATGTCTATCGCGTGTTGCAGGAGGCGCTCAACAACGTGGCGCGCCATTCGAAATCGAAGACCGCGGCGGTGCGCCTGTCTTTCCTGCCCGATTCGATAGTGCTCGAAGTAGAAGACGAAGGCATCGGCTTCGGCTCGCGCGATGGCAAGGGCATGGGCCTGGTCTCCATGCGCGAGCGCGCCGAGTTAGTCAACGGCCAGGTGGAATTCATCGCCCGAGAAGGTGGCGGCGCGCTGGTGCGATTGACCGTGCCAACACCGGGGTGAGGAACTGGGCCTTTCTGTTCACGCTGCGAACGGATTGCTGATTCGAACGCCGAGAATTTCCTGGCCGTCGTTCAAGTCTTCTGTGTATAGGACTGTCGCTCCGGTGCGAGCCGCCGCAACGACAATCAGTGCATCCCAGAATGAGATACTCGCCTGGTCAGCCAGCCCGGCGGCAGCTCGAATCGCTGCGTAATCCACCACCACCAGAGGCCACGCCGTCAGATCCTCCAGCAGCACCAGCGCTTCCTGGATTGAGCACGGCTGGCCCACTTTTCTGGTTAGCGTTACGAAAAGCTCCTGCAGTACCTGTGTGCTCACGCGCAGCAGGTCCGTCTCCATCAACTCGTTCAGCAGCCGTTGCGCAGCACGCTTCTTCGGTGAACCGCCCTTGTCGAAGGCATACACCAGCACGTTCGTGTCAACGAAACCGGGAGCCTTCTCAACGGGCATAGAGATCGTCACGGCTCCAGTTCCGTTCGCCGACCTCGACGAGGCCCGTATCGAAAGCCGCCGTTAGCCTCGCGCGGGCAATCCGCTTCCGGCCGGATTCCGCGACCAACGTCATCAAGTATTCCCGTACCAGTTGGTTCACGCTGGTCCGCTGATCGAGGGCAACCTTTCTGGCCGCAAGGAGGAGATCCTCCTCGACTACGAGAGTGACATTCTGCTTAGCCTTATCCACGCTTCCAGTGTAACACGAATACTGTGTTACACGGATTCTCGGTCGGCCGCTGCTGGATTGGTTGCGGAAGTCGCGATCAGGAAGCGCTTCGGTGTTAGGGACCGACGTCGGGAGCTGTGCTGCCGCGGGAGACCAATGCTACCCCTTCGGTGGTCGCGGCGGTTCGCAGATCGGCGTCGAGAGTTGCCAGGGCCAAGCGCTCGCGCTGGGCCAATTCCAGATAGGCGGCATCGTATACGGACAGGCGGTAGGTGCGCGCCAGGCGGAGGACGGCGGCTTCGTCGGGCGACTGGTCCAGCCGGAGTCGAAGCAGCGCGAGGTTCAGGAGAAAAGAGGCGGTGCCGGATTCCGCGATGCGACGGCGGCGCTCATTCACGATCAGGATATTCCGCACTTCGAACCACCACAGGCTGGGTACGACGCCCTCTTCGGCGCGCATTCGCTCGAATGCCAGGCTGGCGTCGGGGTGGTCTTCATCGTCAAATGCCCAGCACGCGGTGATGGATGCATCGAGAACGAACGCCATCAGGACTTTCGTCCCTCATCGCGGGCTGAAAGCAGTTCGGCGACGCTGATCCTGCCGGTTCGCTTACGAAGATCCCGGATGGCGCCGAGGGCTCTGTCGATTTCGGCCTGACGCCGATTGACCTCAGGTACGAGGCGTGCGATGCGGTGTCCGTGGCGGGTGATGATCAACGTCGCGCCCCGCTCGACTTCGTCCAGGAGTTGGGGGAGATGGGTCTTGGCTTCCGAGGCTTGAATTTCGCGCATATAATAAACCAGTCGAATTGACTGGTCTAATTGTAGCATAGGGTTTCCGGTGCCAGCGCGGCGACTGTGTTCAGAGATTCAGTACGCGGCGGAGCGCGGCGTCCACTTCAGCCATGCGAAGCGCGGGCAGCGCACCGACTTCCGGAATCACTAACCGCGATGGATCGAGAGACCGGACTTGGAAGCATAGGAACACCGTGCCATGGTGCAGCCCAGACTCGGACGCAGTAACCCGGACATTCACCGGGTAATCGTGCGAGATATTGGCGGCATCGGTGCCAACGACGACCGTGACCACAAGTGGGAGACGGTTGATCGCATCGCTCGAAACCACCAGGACCGGCCGGCTGCCGGCTTGTTCCCGGCCGCGGACGGGATCGAGCGACGCGAAGTAAATCTGGCCGCGCTTAATCATTCCTGAGACCATCCGCCTCGGTGACGGCGAAGTCTTTGGCGATGGCGGCACATTCGGCCCGGACTTGCGGGTCCCCGGCCATGGCGGCGATGGCGCGGTCGAACTCCTCCCGGCGGCGCCGGGAGACGTACTCCTGAAGAGAGACGATCACCAGCCGATTCAGGTTGGTGCGTAGTTCGGGCGGAGCGACGGAGTTCAACTCGCCGATGAGGGCACTTGGCAGGGCAACGCTGCGGCGGAGCGTGGTAGTTGTTGGACGACGTTTCATGTCACACCTATAGTAACACTCGTAGTCACACCATCGGGTGTTCGAAGTGAATGCGCGGCCGTGGCCTCGCGTGCGCGCCAACTGGCGCATTGTTTTCCGTTTTGAAGAAACGGACGCTTTTGACGTTGAACTGATCGACTACCATTAAGAGAGAAAACGACATGCCCATGAAGAATCCCGTGCATCCCGGCCGCATCGTTCGGCATGACTGCCTTGAGCCGTTGGGCCTGTCCGTGACCGAGGGCGCCACGGTTCTCGGCGTCACGCGGCAGACGCTTACCAAGATCCTGAACGGCAGCTCCGGCATCAGCCCGGAAATGGCGATCCGGCTCACCAAGGCTTTCGGCAGCACCGAGGAAACGTGGTTGCGGATGCAGCTTGCCTATGACTTGGCCGCCGCCCGCAGGGACGAGAGCAAGATCAAGGTGCGCCGCTATCCCGTCCCGCAAGAATTGCACGTCTGAAGCCGGGTTTCGGTTCTGGAGTTTCTTCCGGGTTCTTAGTTCGTCTAACCATCTCGCCAGCGCGGGGAACGTTCCGTCTGTCACCGGGTTGTCCTCGTGGACCCAGTCGCCTGACGGCCGTTGGCTCTTGCAAGCAGCCCGCGTGCCTTATCCAAACGCTTCTGTATGCGCTCAGGGACCTCGTACTTAATGCCCTTTTGCTGACAATAACGGGTCAGGATTGCAATCTCCGAGGCGTAATCCAGCCGCTTCTTGTAGATGGTTGCCAGCCGTTCGTAAAACCATGGCGCGACTCTCCCACCATGGATCTCGACGTCCTGCTCGGTTGCTGCGACCAGTTCCAGCAAAGCGGGCTCGGCTTCTTCCTCGCGACCCTCTCGGACCATGCTCCTGACTTCACTGACCTTGGCTTCACTGACGCTGTAGGGTGCGCTACTGCTGGCCCAATTGGTCTTGCGGAAGTCCACCGAGCAGTCACACCCGTCGTGCAGGCATGGAGCCATCACCCCGCCGGGGAACGGCTCGCCAATCGGAATCCAGCCAGCGGCGATCCGGCGCTGGCATTCCTCGCAGGCATCGGTGCCATCGGCGGACCACGACTTCTCCTGCATTCCCGTTTCGCGCGCCGTTGCCATTCGGCCGACGTTGTAAGCTGTGTTCACCTCCGTTTGCGCAACCACCTCCGCCCGTTGGTCGGAAAAGTCCGCAAAAACACTGCGAACCGCCCCCACGAGTTGGTCGGGACCTCCGCCCGCTTCCCAGGCATCGGCCAAGGCATTACGCAAACGATTGATAGTGGCCTCTGGAAACGCTCCCGTCAAACCCGTGAGGCTGTGTTCACGCAGCCACCGCCCCGCTACGCTTTCGCTGATGGTGGCGCCGCTCTTCAGTTCCGCTTCAAGCCTCGCCGCCTCATTCCGGATAGCGGCCCCGATTACCTGATCGACGGAGTTTCCTCCGGCCGTGATCGGGAACTCCAGGGGATGAAGACTCGAAGGCAAGCGCGGTGGCTTCCCGGATTGACTCATGTTGTTCCGCCGTTCGTTTCCTAGCCCCACCTCGTGCCGAATTTCCCAGCTGGATCTTGCGCGTTCATAAAATGGATTCGGTTGGACATATTGTCCCCAAGCTTCCTGTCGGCTATCCACTGACAGTACTCCGGAATGTTCGGCCCGTGCAATTCTGCGGCCCGTGCCTTCATCCGCTCAAACGAATCGCGACGATATTCCATAAACACAAATCGGCCCGACCGTTTGAGCGCGATCCATGATCGCCTTCGTGGCCGACTCTGGCCAATTGCATTGTCGAGGTGTTTCATCGATTCACGCGCCACGAGATCCGCAGCTTGGATGCGGACAGACGCGTCGTCATCGAACGTTAGGTCACGCCCCATGAATGCCTGCCATTCTGGGATCCCGGAAAAATAGCTGTAGACTTCCCTGGCGTTGTGTTCGCTCTCGACTCTTCTGTGAAATGTGAATTGTGATACGCCGGGCGGGATGTTGAATTTCGCAACCTGGGTGAAGTACTTCAGGGCATCGGTGAGGCAATAGTGGTAAAGGTGCTCGTCAAGATCCTGCGGGAACGAGGTTCTGTAGTCTTCAATGCTCATTGCGGACCCGAGTCCAAGCAGCCGGCTTTCTGCTAGCAGGATCGTAAGGTCTCGGTACAGTCGCTGGTTGTCGCCGTGGCTGGTCGTCCTGAACGCTCCCTGGTCCGACTCGCAGTCATTTGCATGGAAGGTCTTTCCATCTGTTCGCCGAAGCCACAGGTCCTCGAGTGGCCTCCAGTCATCCTCAGATCCGAGAAGACCACCAACAGCGAAGACACGTTCACGCTTCTGATCGCTGCTTTCGTCGCAACTGACAGAAAGATCCAAGATCACCCTCCTGCCGCGTTACTGGCCCCGCTCATGCTGCGTTGGATGGACCTCTCCTTGGTCGTCCCCGGAGGCCTCAACGCTTTCCAAAAGCCGGGGGGCTGGGCGAAGCCATCTCGCTCCTACCCCACCAATTCCGGTTCAGTAGCGCACGCCCCGCAACCCTTTTTCGCTTTGACGGTCAGGTTGCGCATGGCTTCCTGGGTTTCGAAGGGGATGGAGAATTCTTTTTCGATGCGTTCGCGGTAGACGGGGCCGGAGTTATAGGCGCAGAAGGGATAGATCAGGCCGTTGGGGGCGGCATAGTGAATGACGCAACGCTTGACGCGCTCTATGTCATAGTTATACGAATCCATGAAGTGCATACCGGCCAGCATGAGTGTGCGGTAAGTGAACCCGCCGGATTCGCTTTCGCCGCGTCCGTACTTCTTGTCGGTCATGCCTTGCAGGGTTTGCAGGAACTTATTGAACGTGAGGCCCTGCGGC
>CAZFOP010000105.1:0-10019 GCA_964520085.1 uncultured Solibacteraceae bacterium
GGGATCGTGGGCTTAGTCGAGCCAGATGATTCCGCGGTGAAACGCCACCGCGACCGCCTGCGCGCGATCGTTGCACCCCAGCTTCGCAAATACATTGCTGGCATGAACGCGCACGGTCCCTTCGCTGATCGCCAGGCGGCTTGCGATCTCCTTGTTGGATTCCCCGTGGGCGATAAACTTGAGTATCTCGAGTTCGCGCGGGCTGAGTTGCGGGCAAGGCATCCTTTCCGCCAGGCACGATGCGATGTCTTTGGGAAGCGGGCGCTGGCCCGCATGCACGGCGCGGATTGCGTCCACCAGCTCGCGGCCTTTCACATCCTTCAGGAAGTACGAGCGTGCACCGGCCTGAAAGGCGCGAAACACATCCTCGGTTCCGCCGAAGGAAGAAAGTACGATGATGCGCGCCCGTGGAAACCTGGCAAGGATGGCTGCGATGGCGTCGATCCCGCTTAGTCCTGGGAGCCGCAGGTCCATCAGCGTAACGTCCGGCTGGTGCTGTTCGAAGAGTTCCACCGCCTGGACGCCATTACCCGTCTCGGCCACGTTCACCATGTCGGGCTGGCTGTTGATAATCGCGGTTAACCCGACCCGCACCACAAACTGATCCTCGACGATCATGGTGCGAATCCGTCCGTCGTCGTTCTCACGAATCATGAATACTCTCCGCGCCCCCGCGCGCCGATCGGCACCTCGACCAGGAGTTCCGTTCCTGCACCCTCCCGGCTGTTCAGCGTCAGGTGGCCGCCAATTCTCTCAGCGCGCTCGCGCATTCCAATCAGTCCGTAATGCCCGTTCCCGGCTGAACCGGGGTTTTGCGGGTCGAACCCGCGACCGTCGTCGCGCACGCGCAGCACAAGCGAATCCGGGGCATATCTCAGTTCCGCGTCCACGGTCCTGGCATGAGCGTGTTTCACGGTGTTGGCCAAGGCTTCCTGAAAAATGCGCAGCAGATTGACTTCCGTTGTGGGATCCAGCTTCCGCGGAGCACCGACAACCTGCACGCGCGTCTGGAGCTCGGCCGCCACCCGCTTGGCGACTTCAGGCAGCGCCTCGGCCAGATTCGGGCATTCCAGATCGTCGGAACGGAGATCGGCGATGGCCCGGCGGGCCTCGGCAAGACTATATCTGGTCAGGTTGCAGGCCTCATCCAGGCGCTCCCGCAAATCGCTCTTGACGTCGGGCAGTTGCATGTCGACGGCGTCCAACTGCAATGCGATTCCAGCGAGATTTTGGGCCAGCGTGTCGTGAATATCCCGCGAGATCCGGTTGCGTTCGGCAAGCACGGCGGAGTATCTGGCTCTCAATTCCCGCATGCGGAACCAATACAGCAGCCCGGCGAAGAGCAACGCCGAAGGAATCACGATGGCGGCAAACAGCGGCGTGCGGTAGAAAGGCGGCTTGAGATAGAAAGAGAACGTGTCGCCAGCCATATTCCAGGCGCCATCTTCTTCACCGGCCACCACGCGGAAACGGTACTTGCCGGGGCTCAGGTTGGTGTAGTACGTGAACCGCCTGGCGCCCGCGTCTATCCAGTCCCGATCGAAGCCTTCCAGCATGTACCGGAATCGCATCTTCTCCGGAGCGGAGTAGCCTAGCGCCGCATAGTGAATCTCAAAGTCGCCCGCGCCGAGCGGCAACTCGGCGTAGTGCCGCAACGCTTGCTCCCGCTTGTTCAAAATGGCTCTTTCGATATAGACCGGGGGGACGAAGGTATTGGGGACGATGCGGCCCGGCTCGACGACCACGAGTCCGTTCATCGAAGTAAACAGGAGCTGCCCGCCGGCGGTTCTCCAGGCGAGCGGCTGATTGCCCACGTTGCCGGCCCTGGTCCTCATGCCGTCCCTCTCGCCGTAGGCGACCGAGACAACCCTCCTAACTCTGCCCGCGGCAAAGTCCCGCAGGTCCCGCTTGCTCACCCGGAATATTCCCTGGGCCGAGCTGAACCAGAAGTTGCCATGCCCATCGTCGAGGATTGCGTAGACAAAATCCGTGGTGAGCCCCGAGGCGGAAGTCCAGTTGAAAAAGACTCCGTCCTTGAGCCTGGAGAGCCCGTGCCGGGTGGCGAACCAGATAGCGCCCTCTTCGTCCTGGTGGATGGCGACGACGCGGTTGTTTGCCAGCCCATCTCCGGTGGTGAAGGTGGTGAATTTGCCGTTGGAAAACCTGCTCACGCCCCTACCGAGCGTGCCGACCCAAAGAGCGCCGCCGTGGTCGCTTAGGATGGCGCGAACCTGATTGCCGGCCAGGCCATCTTGCATCCGGTAGTTTCGAAACACACCGCCTAAGTATTGGAAGAGGCCGGCGCCGTCCGTGCCGATCCACATGCGGCCTTCGGCGTCCTTGCAGAGCGCTTCGGTTTCGAAGTTACTCGTCCAATTCGGCACGGGTGTCCAGCGGCCGCCCTTCATCCACAGCAGGTCCCTGCCCGCCGAGATCCAGAGAACGCCGTTCGAGTCCTCGGCAATCGATCTGACGTCGCCCAAGCGGGAACCATTCACGTACGTCCACGTCGCGAAGCGCCCGTCGCGATAGCGGGCGATCCCATCGACGGTCCCAATCCACAGGTCTCCGCGGCTGTCCTCGAAAACAGCTCGTGTCCGGTCGTCCGGCAAGCCATCTTCCACCGATACAGTGGAAAGCTGCCTGGTCCGTAGCCGCGCCAGCCCGTTCGACTGCAAGCCCAGCCAGACACCTCCCTCGCGATCCATGCACAAGGTGTAAATGCCGCCCAAGCCGGTGCCGCCACCTTCCACCGAAACCTCTTCGAACGCCCGGTCGTGCAGCTTGGTGATCCGCTTCCCTCGCACCGCCCACACGTCCCCGTGCGGGTCCTCATAGAGCTTGTTGATCGGGTCTCCGGTGCGCGGAGCGCCGAAGACCGTCGAGACTCCGTTCTGGCGCCGCTCGACTACGCCGTCGGCGTAGCCGATCCACAGCGCGCCGTCGCTTCCGCAGAGCAACTGCGCCGACCGGGCGTTCTGGTGCGAGAGCTTCGATAGATAGGGTTCCAACTTATCGTTGGCGAAGCGATAAATTCCATTGCGCGTCCCCGCCAGAAGACCCTCGGAAGACGACCAGCACACCGCCATGCGCGCATCGGGCACTCCATCGCCGGGCGCGAATCGCGCGAACGCTCCATGAGATTCGCGCACCAGCCCTTGTGCCGTGACCATCCAGATATTGCCCTGGCCGTCCTTGACCAGAGACCTGACGACATCGTCCGGAAGCCCGTCGGCGGTGGTGAAGGTTCGAAACCGCCCGTTCTTGAGGAGAGTGAGGCCGCCTCCATAGGTGCCGATCCACAGGCCGCCTTCGCCGTCTTCCTGCAGCGCCCAAACCTCGTCGTCTCTTAGCGCGCCGGTCTGGGTATTGAATGCGGTGAAGGTCTCTCCGTTGAACCGAACCAGGCCGCCATCGGTGCCGAACCACATGTATCCGTCGCGGGTTTGCACGATGGCCCTGACGCGGGATTGGGCGAAGCCTTCGGCCTCCCGCCAGAAGTCGACGCCGTATCGTGTGTTCCCCCGCTGCCGGCCTGAGTGAAACGGGGTGCCCGGCGCGGCCGAGGCGCACCGGGCGGGAACCGGAGACAGGGCCGCTATCAGGGACAGCGCGACGAGTTCCCACGTCCCATGGCGTCGCCTATCGGCCGACGTTTCACGGGTATTTCGTTCAATCGCGTTTGCACTCTCACCCACATTCCACCGCGTGCCACACCCCCGAATCCGGCCCTTCCAAACCTCAGCCATCGCAACTAGTCCACTCGTATAGTTTCCAATTATGACATTTGCATACGCAGGGGTAAACCGCTGTGCCATGACAAGCGGAGCGCCATGGCTTAGTATCTGGCTTCGATACCGACGGCCGGGGCTTGCGCGGTGAGCGTGGCAGCGGTTGGGGCCGGCGGCGCCTTGGTGAAAGGTGGAAACCGGAGGTTATCCGGTGGACAGCCCAATACGCACCGGTGACGGGTAGCCGCACGATGCGGCCGGCCGAGGGCGCAGAGGCCTGCTTTCGCAATGTTCTTTTGAGACAGTTAGACCGACGACAGCAGCAACAACCATCGTGCAGTTCCGCAGTGTTGAGACCCGCCCGCCCCTTTGAGCGGTCAGGAAGAAGGAGACAGAGGAAAACAAAATGCCGAGTCGCATGCGAAGCAGTTTGGCGCTGGTCGTGGCCGTTGTCGCCGCACTAACGATCCTGGTTGGAACGGCGTCCGCGCAGACCAGCGGTTCCATCACGGGAGTCATCAAAGACAGCAAGGGCGGCGTGATTCAGGGCGCCACCGTAAGCGTCAGCGATCCTGCCCAGGGCGTGCACCAGACGACCCAGACCAATGAAGTGGGAATCTTTGTATTTCCGGACCTTCCCCCAGGCACTTACGCCCTCACCGCGGAGAGAACGGGCTTCAAGAAGGAGGAACAAAGGGAGATTGTGCTGCCCTTGGCGTCGAAGGTCACTCTGGGTGACATCGAACTCGAAGTCGGCAGTTTGTCGGAAACCGTGACCGTCGAAGCCGACCAAGCCAAGTTAGAGGTGGAAGCCAGCTCCGGCGAACGCTCGGATCTGGTCACCGGCAGGCAAATCCGCGATCTCGAGTTGAATGGCCGCAACGTGGTGGATCTTTTCAAGACGATCCCCGGCGTCATCTCCAGCGGCGTGGTTGCGAACGCGGCCTCCACTGTGACGAACATCGTCGGAAACTTCAATATTAACGGCACCCGCGCTCTGCAGCACGAGTACACTCTCGACGGCGTAACGAATCTGAATCTTGGAAACAACACGGGCGCTCTGGTTTCGATCAACCCCGACGCGGTGGAGGAAGTGAAGGTGCTCACCTCGGATTACCAGGCTCAGTACGGGCGCTCCGGCGGCGGTTATATCGCGCTCACCACGCGCGGCGGAACCAACGACTTCCATGGGGGCGCGCGCTATTTCCGGCGGCACGACAGCATGAACGCCGATTCCTATTTCAACGATATACGCGGCGGGTCGGCCGACGGATTCCCGCGACCGCTTTACCGCTACAACTATTACGGATGGGACTTCGGTGGCCCCGTGCTGATCCCGAAGGTCATTAACGGCAAGAACAAACTGTTCTTCTTCATCAGCCAAGAGTATTACAGCCAGTTGGTGCCGCAGGCGTCGTCGGTGAACATTCTGGTTCCCACGGCGGCGGAAAAGACCGGCGATTTTTCGCAGGCCGTCGACGGCTCGGGAAAACATATCACGATCACGGACCCCACCACCAGCCAGCCCTTTCCGAACAACATGATTCCGTCGACCAGGATCTATGGGCCCGGCCAGGCCATTCTTAATTTTCTGCCGTCGCCGAATACCACAGCGGGCGGCAACGCTTACAACTACACGTCGCAGGTGCCGAGCGCTTATCCGCGGCGGGAGACCATCATTCGCGGCGACTACCAGATCGATCCCAACACGCGCCTGAGCATTCGCTGGGTTCACAATTACGACGACCAGCAGTTCGCTTATGGCACTACCACTGCTTCCTGGAACTGGCCGCTTACCATCACGAATCGAATGAACGGTCCCGGCAACGTGCAGACGGTTTCCTTGACCCGCAACTTCGCGGACACCTGGGTCAACGAAGCGATCTTTGGTGTGGGACTAGGCGGAGTTACTATTGCGCCACAGGGCACGGCGGCCACGCGTGCCGCTTCCGGCATCGACACGCCCCTCTTGTATCCCAATGCTAACACGCCCGGGTTGATCCCCAGCCTGACGTTCGGCGGCATAGCTAGCGTGTCCAGCCCAGTCAATACTTCCGTATTTGGAACGTTCGTTCAGAATTTCACGATCTATCAGGGTGTCGATAACCTCAGCAAGGTCTGGGGCAAGCACCTGTTCAAAGTGGGTATCTATGTTCAGAATGCCACCAACGCCAGTAACTCGCAGAACACGGTGGAAAGCAGCATCGATTTCTCCACCAGCGCAACCAACCCGCTGACCACGGGAAATCCGTTTTCGAACGCACTGCTGGGCGTCTACAACAGTTACAGCCAGCAAAGCGCCAAAGTGTATGGGGCTTTTGGCTACTACGATGTGTCGGGTTACCTGCAGGATACCTGGAGAATACACCCGCGCCTGACACTCGATCTGGGCGTGAGACTGTCCTGGTATCAGCCGGTCCACAACGACGCCGGACCCGAAGCCTACTTCAATCTGTCCGATTGGGATGCCTCCCAAGCGCCACGGCTCTACCGCCAGGTGTGCGTCGGCGCTTCCACCTGTTCCTCGAGCGCGGCAACCTACCGGGCCTACGACCCGGCGACGGCTGGCCCGTACACTCTGGCAAATACGCTGCCCGCGTTCTATGTCGGCAAGCTGGTTCCCGACTCGGGCAATATCTACGATGGTATGGAGCTGACCACCAACGGTTACCCTCCCGGCGGAATCAACCCACCAACAATTTTGCCGCAGCCTAGGATCGGCATGGCGTGGGACGTCGGCGGTAATCAGAAAACGGTGGTTCGCGGCGGCTTCGGAATCACTTTCGACCGGCCGGAGAGCTTCACTTCATTCTCCAGCAACAATCCTCCCTACGTCTTGCAGCCGACCCTTTCCAACGGTTACCTCAGCCAGATTCAGCCGGGTGGCGGTGGCGCTCTGTCGCCGCTCACGGTGAACGGCGTGACCGAGCAAATGACGTTCCCGTCGGTTTACAGCTATAGCATGGGCGTCCAGCGCGATCTCGGAGAAGGTACGATCATCGATGTTTCTTATGTCGGCTCGCAGTCACGCCATAACCCGCGCCGCACCGATATCAACGCTCCACCGTTGGGGACAACCTTCACGGCGGCGGCGCAGGATCCAACCAAGTTCGCCGGTGGCGTCATACCGTCCGTGGAGCCGTCGCTCCCGGCGGCTTACGCCGCCGCGGGCACAAGCTTCAGTGGCGCCGATGCCTTGCCAGTTGACTTCCTGAGGCCGTATCAGGGATACAGCGACATCACTTATTATAGCTTCGACGGAAACTCGACTTACAACTCGCTGCAGGTCGGTTTACAGCGGCGTTTCGCCAAGAGCTTCACCACCGGCGTCGCTTATACAAGGTCGAAGGTCACTACGACCGTTTCCGATGACAGCACTTACACCAACCTTGTGAGTCCCCGCCGTTACGATTACGGGCTTGCCGCGTTCGACCGGCCCAACGCCTTTGTGTGGAATTTCGTCTGGAATGTCCCTGGTGGAAGCCACTTTCTCGGCCACAGTCGGGTCGTGAAGACGATCTTCGACAACTGGGAGTTGTCGGGCATTACTACCATCAGCTCCGGCAATCCCACGGAGCTGGGACTGACTATCAACGGCCAGGATGCCGGCAACCGCCTGCTCGGCACTTACACCGCCGGCAATTTGAGTGGCCAGCAGCCGCGTTTCCTAGTCAATGGCGATCCCCAGAGCGGCAATACCATCAATATCGGTGCTTTCAGCGTGCCCGGCATCGGCGATGACGGGCCTTACTCGCGGCTCTATCTGCGCAACCCCATCATCAACAACCAGGATCTCGCGGTGTTTAAGAATATCCGGTTTGACAAGGAAGGCAAGCGGTATCTGCAGCTTCGACTGGAAGCCTTCAACGCGTTCAACCATCCGCAGCTCTCCGGGTATAACCTGACCACCAACGTGACGAATGCGACCGGCGCAACGGGCGCCGCGATCTTTAACAACTTTACTGGGCTGACGGTTACCAATAACCTGCGGCCGGCGGGAAATACCAGCCCGCTCGGCAACTTCTTCGGCGAGCCTAACGGGGCCAACGCCATGCGCGTGGTTCAGTTGGGCGCCAAGTTCTACTTCTAAGGCGGCACAAACCACAGCGACGCGGAAGCGGGAACTGGTTAGGCTAACGGCTGGTTCCAGCGATGCGTTCTACTTGAAAAGCGGCCGTCCAGACTATCGGGCGGCCGCATTTTTTTGTTGGACCGTTGGCGGGTGCATCCGCCCCTGTGCGAGTCGCTTTGCGTTCCCGGGCGCGCTACAATGATCGCTCGGGGAGCGCTGCATTCATGGCCGATATCGTTATTCGTCCCACCACGAAGTTTCTGAAGGCCGGCACGATCGCCAGCTCAATCGTATTTCTTGGATTGGAAATCGCCTATCTGGCTTTGTGGCAGGGCCATTTCCCCTCCCACTGGTTGATGATTCTTCCGCCGTTGGTGCTGCTGTGGCCGTCTGCGCGCTGGGTGCGGCGGGAGGCCTCACGGACGGTGGTGACGGCGGACCGGCTGCGTTACGAGACGGGGATTGCGGCCAAGACCACACGCACGATTCAGCTTTCCAAACTGCAGGATGTGCGCGTTACGCAGCGGGTGGCGCAGCGTGTGTTCAACGTCGGCGATCTTTCGATCGAGACCGCCGGCGAAGCCAGCCGGCTGACGCTCAAACGAGTGGACGACCCGCACAAATTGGCCGAGGAGATCCTGAACCGCGCCCAGGCGGGTCCATCCGCCGGGCCAGTGTAGGCGGTTGCGGCCAGCGTTCCAGCCAACCTCCCATTTGTGCTATTTTGCAGTCGGAGCGCCATTATGATTGAGGATCTGCTGCGGCCCCAGCATTTGCTTCCGATCTTGGGTGTTATCGTCGTGTTGGCGGTGGCCGGAGCGGCCGCCGTCTTCGCGGTTCGCTGGCTTTGGCGCATGATGCCACCTGAGCGCGGCCACTCAGGGTAGCGCCTGGGCGGGCATGGTTCGCGCATTTCCCCACAACAGCCCCGAGCGCCGAAGTGTGCTATCTTGCAAGTGGAGAGCCAATCATGATTGAGGATCTGCTACGGCCCCAGCATCTGCTTGTGATACTGGGTATTTGCCTGCTGTTTTTCGGACCATCGAAGCTGCCCGAACTCGGCAAAGGCCTGGCTCAGGGCATTCGCGGCTTCAAGGACTCCTTGAAAGAACCGCCTCCACCGGAAACTCCCAAGGACACGCACTAAGGTCGGGCGTTGCCCTTCATCAACGCGCTTGAATATGCTAGCTTTTTAGCTGGAATGCGATTTTTCCCCGTCTTGAAAATCGGTATCCCGGTGGCCGCCGTTTGCCTGTGTCTGCAAGCACAAGAGCCACCGGGCAAGAACCCTCCCAGCAAGGATACACCAGTCGACATCAAGGGCATGCCGCCCAGACCGACTCCGGCGGATTACCCGGATCAGGCTGAGGCTGGTAAGGTGACGATTGCGGCCGAGTTTCAGGGACACGCGGTCCCAACCCTGCAAGGGAATCTAACCAACGAAGATTATGTGTCGGTCGAAACCGGTTTCTTCGGGCCGCCGGGGGCGCGAATCAAGCTCTCCATTGGGGACTTTATGCTGCGGATCAACGGGAAGAAGACGCTGCCCAGTCAGCCATACGGCGTGGTGCTGGGGCACGTCAAAGATCCCGAGTGGGTGCCACCGGAGCCGGTGATATCGAAGGAACATCCCAACCTGGTCGACGAGGAGGCAGAGAAGGCTCCCAAGCCGTCGTCGTCGGGCTTAAACACCGGTGGAAACAACGATCCGCCTCCAATAGTAAGGGTCCCCTTGGCAGTGCAGCGTGCGCTGAATCAGCGAGTGCAAAAGGCCGCGCTACCGGAAGGCGACCGCACCCTGCCGGTGGCCGGGCTCGTCTTCTTCGAGTACAGCGGCAAGGTCGAGAAAATCCATACGATAGAGCTGATATACTCCGGAGCCGCGGGAAAAGCCTCGCTCACGCTCGACCGGTAGGGCCTGTCGCGAGACAACCTCCTCACGTTCCGTTTGGTCGCGGCTCTTGTAGCCTGCCATCCATCGAATGCGCGAGACCCAGGCCCTTGCGACGAACGGGAATGGCAGCGGATGAACGCCTATCGGCGGAGCGCCTGTTTGCCGGTATTCCTGGGCGGCTCAAAATGGCTGTTGGGATTTTCTCCGCACCCTTTGATGGGCTGACGAAAAGCGGCCGGATTCCCGATCCTTCTTCTGAAAATGATTAAGGCCCCAAGTTGGGTAACTTGGGGCCTTGCACTCAGAGAGTGGCGGCGGGAGG
>CAZFOP010000106.1:0-10004 GCA_964520085.1 uncultured Solibacteraceae bacterium
GGACGGCAGGTTGAGCATGTCGCAACTGGCCGCCGTGCAGAACGGCGCATGAGCGGCCGCCGCGACGTGCGAAACCTGGTCCAGCAATTCAATGTCCTCGGGGTGCTTGCCGAACTCGAAGTCGCCCACCAGCGCACCGAAGGGTGCGCCACCGAACACGCCGTACTCTTCCTCGTAGACCTTCTTGAACAGGGCGCTTTGGTCGAATTCCGGCGCCCGCTGCAAATCCTTCAGCAGCTCCTTCTTGCTGCAATTGAGGACGCGGATCTTGAGCATGGTGCCGGTCTCGCTCTGATCCATCAGATATTTGACCCCACGCCAGGTCCCTTCCAGTTTCTGGAACGACGCGTGATGCAGGATCTCGTTTAATTGGATCGACACCAGGTGGTCGATCTGCGCAATGCGGGCGTTGATCATCATCTCCGCATCGCGCGCCACGGTCATGGAGCCTTCCAGGACCTGCGCCACAAACTCTTTCACCAGGTTCTTGCCGCGCTCGCGGGAAGCCGGCTCCGTGCCAAAACGGCCTTCTTCGACAATCTGATCGAGCAGGCTCTTCTCCTGGACCTGTTCGACGGCAGCCGCGGCAGCCTTCGCACTCTTTGGCTCAGCCATGGGAATCCCCACCCTTTCCCTTTCCAATTTCGCCCTTCAGCTTGTCCAGCTTCTCTGTGTTGCCGACACTCTCCAGTAACAACTCCTCCAGCTTGTCATTACCCTGCAAGCTGCCGCGAAGATCGGAAAGTCGCGTCCGCAAATCGAGCAGTTCCTTGAGCGGCTTCACCTGGCGCGCCACGTTCTGGGGCTCGAAGTCTTCCAGTTTGGCGAACTTCAAGTCCACCTTGAGGTTAGCGGCATCGGGCTCGTCGCTTAGCTTATTCTCCACCGAAAAGTTCAGGTGCGGTTTCATACCATCCAAAACCGTGTCGAAGTTGTCGGGATTAACCTCGACGAACTTGCGATCCTTCAACCTGGGTAGAGGCTGTTCCGGTTGGCCTGTGAAATCCCCCAGTACGCCAACCACGAACGGGAGCTCCTTCAACTCAATCGCTCCGCCCACCTCCACGTCATACGTGATCTGGACGCGTGGTGAGCGTACCCGATCCAACTTATGCTGCGTACTTTCTCTAGCCATGGAACCTCCCTAAGAAATCGTTCAGTGAAACACACTATATGCGACCCGGGACCGAACGTCAAGTCTTTTGCGGAATCCAAGTACCAGTTCCAACGGATGATACGCCGCCGGCTCGAAACTCACAGCAGCACCAGGCGGCGCTCCACCAGTTTCCGCACCACCGCGCAACACTGCCGGCGCACCTGCTCCGCATCCACCTGGACCGTCGTTGCCAGATCCCGTCCGAGTTCATTCAAGGTCCGGCTCCCATCACAGTTACGCAGGAAATCAGCCACAACCGGATCGAGTGCCAGCGAGCTGGGTAGGGCTCCCGGCCGCCGGAGTAGCATCGAGGATGGTCGCCACTCCCCTGCCTCCAGGTGCATCTGCTGGTCGATCCACACATCGGATGGCAGCCTGGGTTTCCAGCCCATCATCTGGTCTTCGGAACGTTCCGTTTCCAGCCGGTCTTGGTTGGCAAATAACTCCACAACGGATTCGCCGAATGGCACCGTGCAATCCAGGCTGGATACCTCCTCTATGCGGATCCAGTTACTGCCGGACCTCCGCCGCAAGGCCATAATTCCCCCTTGGACCTCTTCCACGCCACGGGCGCGGTAATACGCCATCCATTCGTCGAACCTCTGATTTGCGGTTAGGGGCGAATACGGCATCATCCTGCCGATGCGTTCGGAGGCGTAGGCGGCAGCCGAACGCATGTAACTGCGCAGCACCCAGGCGTCGCAGCCTGTATCTTGCAGCCACTCCGCCAGCCGGTCCCGCCAGGATTGCCCTTTCACCTGCACCCATTCGAGAGTGATCTGCAAAAAGCCGCCTTCGTTCAGATAGCGCGGCGCCGCCCGGATTAGTTCCCGGCAGTAGCCGTCCAATTCCATGCTGTTTTCGCAATAGATCTGGTCCGCCGACGGAGTGACAAAAAACGGCGGGTTGCTCGCGATCAGATCGAACATCCGGCCTTGGACGGGTTCGAATGTATCGCCTGTCACACATTCGACATTCTTCACACCATTCAGCCAGACGTTGAACCCGGCAAATTCGGTCGCGCGCGGGTTCAAGTCGCTCGCTACCACGTGGCGGCTGTGACGCGAAGCCAGGACAGCCAGTATCCCGCAACCGGCGCCCAGATCCAACGTCGCCTCGGAACGCCGCCGGATGGTGAACATTTGTAGCAGCCGCGTGGAAGGGTTAGGCCACAATACCATCCCCGAGGCGTCCGGCGATTCCAGCGTGCGGGCCGGATCGGCAGCGAACAGAAACCCTTCGCATGGCGTAAGCATCACCTTGGGAATGAAGCGGCCGCCCTCGCGAACCAGCAGTCCAGTCTCCAGCAGTTCGGTAACCACTGGCGCCGGGACTAATCCCGCGAAGGACTCAGCTTCCTGCGGTACGCCCAGGAAGAACCAACGCAACAGCGCGTGCAGCGCGGTGGGTTCTATGGTTCGCTCCGACAGCTCGGGCAGGTTGCCCAGGCGGCCGGAAGGCAGGTCGCGCAGCGCCGGGTTCTTCTGGAACTGCTCGTGCGTGAAGCCGGCCTCCCGAAAAAACTCGATCAGTTGCGTCGGATTCGTGGTGAGGGGAGTGAGCATCGGATGTCCTCGCAACACTGTAGCGCAAAACCCGCGGAATGGCGCAACACGAAGTATTTCCGCCCGGTTCGCGTAAACCAGTTGGCATCAGTGGCAAGTTCTGGTACTGTGAATGCGAATGCGGCGATTGCAACCGGTGATCTGGACCAAGGGCACGTTTCTGACTCCCCAGCACCTGCAACTCCAGGATCGCTTTCTCGAGAACCTCCTGGAGTTCCACCTGGAAAGTCTCTCGTTCCGCCCCTGGGGCTTCGCCACGCTGCAAATCAGCCGGGAAGCTCTCGCCGGCGGAGTCTTCGCTATCGCCAGCGCGTCCGGGCTGCTGCCCGACGGACTGATCTTCGATATACCCGCATCCGACAGCGCCCCGCCGCCCAAGGAACTGGCCGACTGTTTCGAGCCGGATCAGACCGCGCTCGATATCTATCTGGCTGTGCCGCAATATCGCGAGCGTGGTCTGAACGTGGCCTCTTCCGCGCACGACAGCGGAGCCAGGTACCGCGCGGAAATGGAAGTCTTCCGCGACGAAAACACCGGCCTTACCGAAAAGCCGGTTCAGGTGGCCCGCAAAAACCTGCGTCTGCTGGTGGAGGGCGAGAATCGCGACGGCAGTTCGACCTTACGCGTAGCCCGTATCCTGCGCAGCGAAACCGGCACCTTCCAACTGGACCCGGCCTTTGTGCCGCCGCTGGTCGATTTCGCCGCCAGCGACCACCTGATTTCGATCGCGCGCCGCCTGGTGGAGATTCTCACCGCGCGCTCCAGCGCCATCTCCGGGCTGCGCCGGCAGAAAAATCAAAGTCTGGCCGATTTCACCGCCGCCGATATCGCCAATTTCTGGCTGCTCTACACCGTGAATACGGCCTTCCCGGTTTTCCGCCACCTCTTCGAGACCCGCCGCGGACATCCCGAAGCCCTGTTCAACGCGATGCTCTCGCTGGCCGGTGCGCTCTCCACGTTCTCCACCGCCATTCACCCGCGCGACCTGCCGCCCTACGATCACGACAACCTGGGCGGCTGCTTCGGCGACCTGGATGAGAAGCTGCGCACGCTACTCGAAACCGTGGTGCCCACCAACATCGTGTCGCTGCCGCTCAAGCTGGTCCAGCCAGCCATCTATGCCACCGCGCTCGACAACGATAAGTACCTGGTCAACACGCGCATGTATCTGGCGGTGAGCGCCGAAACCAGCCAGGCGGAGATCGTGAATAAGACGCCGCAGTTAGTCAAGGTCTGTTCGGCTGCCCACATCGACCACTTAGTGCGGCAGGCGCTGCCCGGCGTGCCGCTCACTTACGTCACCGCGCCGCCGAGCGCGATTCCCGTCAAATTGAATTACCAGTATTTCAGCCTGAGCCAGTCCGGCCCTGCCTGGGAAGCGGTGTTGCGCGCCCGCAACCTGGCCGCCTACGTCCCCGCCAACCTGCCCAACCCGCATCTCGAGCTGATCATTCTGCTGCCGCAAGCGGGGTGAGGGTTCAAGGGCGGGCTCCGTTCTCCCACCCTCGATTTACCCGCTCGTCTTGCTCATGCCCGATGTTCCACCTCCTGAGCCAATGTGGAAGTACCATCTGACCTTGATGCGCTCCCAGTAAGTTACCGCGCCGTCGCCGCCGACCCTCAGAAGAATGGTCCCCGCATAGTTTTGCTCAATGTACACGTCGACAGCTCCATGACGATGATCGTTCGCCCCTTGCGTAAACTCAAGCTCAAGCCCGGACTTGCCTTCTGGCTGAATATTGACGCATACAGACTGTCCTGGCAGGATGAGCGGAATATGTTTTACGCCCCGCCCAAACCTGAGATTGACGTCTCGGATCGGAACATCCCCTTTATTGGCGGCCCCAACGTCTATGCCCGGGGTCCACCACGCCACGAAACCTCCGAGCATCAACAGCATCGCCGCTGGTACGGCTGACGACCGTCGTCTATGCAACGACAGTGCAAATCGATTTGCCATTCGGAAACCCCATATCCGCATTGATATGCCGGCTCAGCTTCCACATGCGGTTGACAGACGGAACCGCCTGCCCCACTTTGCAGCATCAATGCCGAGCCGGCTCAGTGCCGCACCAGCAGGAACACGATCATCCCGCCGATCAGAAACATCAGCAGCCCCAATATCGCCAGCAGCAGGAAGTTGGTCGATGGCGCCTTGACCGGCGGCGGCTGCGCGGGAAACTGCGGCGCCGCCACACGCGGCATCGCCGGTTGCGCCATGACAGGCACTTGCGGCGGGCTCGCATGTGGCATCTGCGGCATGTTCGCGTACGGCATCTGCGGCACCGGTGGCATCGGTGGCATTTGCGGTATCTGCGGATAACCGGCCGCCGGTGGCGGGGCGGGAGCGGCATCCACACCCGGCGTTGCACCGATCGAAATCATACGCGTGTATTCGCTGGGCCCCTGCGGTGCGCCGGGCACCTGTTCCTGCGGCGGCGCGGGTGGAATCGCAAACGCCTGGGTCGCGCCGGCTGGCGCGCCATGCCACGATTCGACAGGCGGAGCCGACGGCGTCCCCGATGCGGACGGGAATCCGGACGCCACCGGCAACGGCGGTCCCTGGCTTCCCAGAGCCGGAGCCTGGAAGAACCGAGTGAATTCGCCCCCTTGCGGCCGGCTCTCCGGTGGCGGCTCGATCGACCCCGATTGAAACGTGCGGTCGAATTCCCCACCCTGCACTGGCGGCGGTGGTGGCGGCCAATCCCCGGCCGCCGGCGCGGACGGCATGGCGGCCTGGAACATCCGCGTGAATTCTCCGGGGCCGCTGGGAGCGGCCGGGGGCGCCGAATAGGGCGTGGGTTCCGCCGTCGGTGTGGCCGCCGCTTGAAACATACGGGTGAACTCGCCCGGCTGCGATGCTACGGGCGGTGGTGCTTGCACCGGACTCGCCGGTACGGCGGCTGGCGGCAGAGGTTCCACGGGCGCAAGAATTGGCTGCCTGACTTCGGTCGTAGTGGCCGTTACGGGCGCCGGAACTGCCTGAAACAATCGCGTAAACTCGCCCGGCTGCGAACTGGCAGGTGACGGCGCGGGCGTTGCCGCGCTTGGTGGCGGAATGGGCGGCGCAGCAGGCGCCGCGGCTGGCGGCGGCTGTACCGAAGCCGCTCCGATGGCAACGGGCGGCGTGACCTCAGCCGCCGCTGGAGGAACTGGCGTCACCCGCGTTGCCGGTGCCGGAGCTTGAAACAATCGCGTGAACTCACCCGGTCCGGAACTCGCCTCAACCGGACTGGGCGAAGGAAGAGGCGCCAAAGGCGCCGTGGCAAGCGGTGCGGGCGCGGCCATCGGCCGTTGCGGCAACGGCTCCGCCGGCGCGAGAACGGTAGGCTGCGAGACATCGTTCGCTGCCGGAGGGGCTGGCGCGGCCTGCACCGGAACCGCCTGAAACAATCGCGTGAACTCACCCGGCTCGGGACTCGCCTCCGCCGGAGCGGTCGGGGGTGGCGGCGCCAGAGGCTCCCCGGCAAGCGGTGGGGCAACCGGAGGCGCGACAGGCGCTGCGGCTCGCGGCTGCTGCACCGGCTCCGCTGGCGCGGCAACGGACTGCGGGACATCGGCGTTCGCCAGAGGGGCTGCCGACAACGGCGCTACCACGGGAGAAGCCGCCGTCTGAAACATTCGCGTGAACTCACCCGGTTCGGGACTCGGCGCGGCTGGCTCAGGCGGCTGGGGCGCGCTGGGCGCCGCCATCATCTGGCCGGTCGGCGCCCGCTGCGGTTCGCGGAACATGTCGGCATATCCACCGGGCTGCGCGATGGGTGCGGGCGCGGGCGGCTGCGACAGCGCGGCTGGTGGCGCGGCAGGTGGTGGTGGCGCGGGCGCGTCTACCGCCGGAACCTTCCATGCGCCCGCTCGACTGAGCTTCTGCGCCTCCATCGCGGCGGCCTGTTCCTGATCCTTCAGCCACTCCACCAGGTGCTGGAACGGTGGCGCGACCGTCACCAGGTACAACGTTCCTTGGTTGTCGTTGCCGGCTTCGACCATCCGCGCCAGCGAACTCGGTGGAAGCGAGCGCAGCCGCGCCAGCAGTATCTGGTTATCCGGCGACTGTCCGCCCACCAGAAAGTGAACCGTCACTGCCGTTCCCGGCCCGTTCTGCCGCGCCCGGAAGCTCTTTGGGCCCTCTCCGGGCAGCGGTTCCAACAGCTCGTACTTTTGATAGACGCCCATCGAACCCTCCGCTGTCATCTGACATCGTACCGCGCCTGATGCAAATTTGAGCGCTACGTCCGGCCGCTTATGCTACCCTATCCGGAGCGGACTTATGAACTTGTTATCGAGGGTGGTCTGGTCGGAGGGCATGTACCTGGGACCGCATCACTTCCAGGTGCAGAGCCGCTATTTCGAAGATTCCATTCAGTTCGCTACCTCGTCGCTGTGGTTCGCTTCCTACGGCTTGGCGGGTGTGGAGATGGATGCGGAAGCGCTCCATAACGGCACCGTTTCGGCGATCCACGCGCGGGGAATTTTCCGCGACGGCCTGCCCTTCAACATGCCGGAGAGCGATCCGCTGCCGGAGTCGCGTGCGATTGCCGACCTGTTTCCGCCCACCCGCGACGCGATCGTGGTGCTGCTGGCCATTCCGCCGCGCAAGCCCAACGGCTTTAATTGTTCGCTGCCGGATGGCGAGGCCGCCGACGCCCGTTTCACCGCCGAACCGCGCGTGCTGCCCGATGAGAACACAGGCACCGACGAACGCACGGTGCATTTAGGGCGCAAGAATCTGCGCCTGCTGCTCGACACCGAACCCGCTGGCGACCTGATCGCGATGCCCATCGCGCGTGTCGTGCGGGACGGGGCCGGCCACTTCGCCTACGACGCGAATTACGTTCCACCAGTGCTGCGGATCTCCGCCTCCACACGGCTTATGCTGCTGCTGCAGCGCCTGATCGAAATTCTGGGCGAAAAGAGCGCCGCCATCGCCATGGGCGCGCGCAACACGTCCGGCGGCGTCGCCGAGTTCTCGACGCGGCAGATCGCCAGCTTCTGGCTGATGCATGCGGTGAATTCGGCACTGACGCCGCTGCGCCACCAGTTGATCGCCAAGCGAGGCCACCCGGAAGAGCTGTTCGAAGAAATGTCGCGCCTCGCCGGCGCCTTATGTACCTTCGCTCTCGATTCGCACCCGCGCGACTTGCCGCTCTACGATCACGACAACCTCAGCGCTTGCTTCGAAGCGCTCGACCGCCACATTCGCACGCACCTGGAAATCATCGTTCCCACCAACTGCATCTCGATTCCGCTGCGGCGCACGGCAGATTACTACTACGAAGGCGACGTCGCCGACCAGCGCTGCCTCGGACGTTCGCGCTGGCTGCTGGCGATTCGCGCCCGCATGGGCGACGCCGAACTGATGGCCAAGGCACCGCCGCTGATCAAGGTATGCAGCCCGGCCTTCGTGCGCGAACTGGTGAAGCGTGCCCTCCCCGGGCTGACGCTGACTCATCTGCCCGTGCCGCCGGCCGCGGTTTCCGCCCGCGTCGAGACGCAATACTTCGGCCTCAACAAGGGTGGCCCCTGCTGGGATCACATCAACTTGACGCGCAAGGTGGGCGCGTACGTACCCGGCGAGATTCCCAATCCCGAAATTGAGATCTTAGTCGTTCTGGATAATTGACATGAGCCCTACAGCCAGTACCCGCAGGCCGGAAAACCTGCCGCTCATTTTCCAAGAAGTCTTCACGGCGATCGAACGGCTGCGCTCCAACCGCCAGGGCGTCACCGATTCGCAATCCTTCCGGCATCACACCCGCGAAGCGCTCCGCACCGCCGCCAACCAGGCGCTCGCCGCCGGTTATCCATCCGAAGACGTTAAGCTGGCGACCTTCGCCACCGTCGCGTTCCTCGATGAATCCGTCCTCAACTTGCAGAATCCCATTTTCTCCGGCTGGCTCAGTAAGCCGCTGCAGGAGGAGTTGTTCGGCACGCACATCGCCGGCGAAGTCTTCTTTCAGCATTTGCAGCAGCTCCTCGGCCGCAACGATTCCGTGGACCTCGCCGACGTGCTCGAGGTCCACTATCTCTGCCTGCTGCTCGGCTTTGGCGGCCGCTATAGCGCCGGCAATCGCGGCGAACTGGCGCAGGTGATGAGCCTCACCGCCGAAAAGATCCGCCGCATTCGCGGCCAGTTCGGTCCGCTTTCCCCGACCTGGATGCTCCCGCAGGAAAAGGTGGTGGTCCGCGCCGATCCGCTGGTGCGAAAACTGGGATGGCTGGCGCTGGCCTGCGCGATCCTGATGGTGCTGTTGTTCGGCGTCTACAAGCTCGCTCTCGGTTCCGGAGTCTCGGACGTCGAAGCCATCGCGACATCGCCGCGGTAACGAGGAGATCCAAGTGACCACTCTCTACATATTGCTCGCGGTTGCACTGGTGGCCCTGATCGTCCTGGTGGTTCTTTACTTCGTTAAGAAAAAGAAGGACAAGGCCGCTGCCGAGTCGGGCGAACCCGTCGCACCCGGCGGAGACGACGTTTCGCTCCTCATACACGCAGCCGAGGCCAAGCTCTCCGCCGCCAGAATCGCCGAGGGCGCACGGATCGCCAACCTCCCGGTTTATCTGCTGATGGGCGAGCCCGGCAGCACCAAGACCAGCGTCGTGGTTCACTCCGGCCTCGACCCGGAACTGCTGGCCGGCCAGGTGTATCAAAATGCCGACGTCGTGCCAACCAGGACCGCTAACATCTGGTTCTCGCGCCATAGCATTTTCGCCGAAGCCGGCGGCAGGCTGCTGGCGGATTCCAGCCAGTGGAACCGCTTCGTCCGCAGGCTGCAACCGAAATCTTCAGTGGTCGGCAAAGGCGTGCAGGCGTCGCGCGCGGCGGTGGTCTGCTTTGACGCCGAGACGTTCACCCGTGCCGGCGCGCAGGAAGCCGTGGTCAACGCCGCCCGCACCTTGCGCGCCCGCCTGGGCGAGATTTCCCAGGCGCTCGGCATCAACCTCCCGGTCTACGTCCTGTTCACCAAGATGGACCGGCTGCCGTTCTTCATCGAATACGTGCGCAACCTGAGCAACGACGAAGCCACGCAGGTGCTCGGCGCCACGCTTCCGCTTCTCACCGGCCGTGGCGAGGGCGTCTACGCAGAAGAGGAGACCGCGCGTTTGACGGGTACCTTCGAGCGCTTGTTCCGATCGCTCGCCGACGCCCGGCCGGAATTCCTGGCGCGCGAGACCGATCGCACGAAGCTGCCCGCCACCTACGAGTTTCCCCGCGAGTTCCGCAAAATTCGTCCCGCCGTGGTGCAGTTTCTGGTGGATCTGTGCCGGCCCAGCCAGTTGAGCGT
>CAZFOP010000107.1:0-9907 GCA_964520085.1 uncultured Solibacteraceae bacterium
CTGGTCGGCTTTTTCTCGCCATTTCTGGGAGCCGCGGCCGTGGCGCGCTTCGTGCTGCACTGGTCGGCCCCCGCATGCTGGCTCACCGGCGTCGCCCTCTCCACCACTTCGGTGGCGGTGGTCTACGCGGTGATGCTGGAACTCGGGCTGAACCGGACCGATTTCGGCAAAGGCATCCTCGCCGCCTGCTTCGTCAACGATCTCGGTACCGTGATCGCACTCGGCCTCATCTTCGCGCCCTTCACCCTGCGGACCCTCATCTTCGCGGCGGCGTGCGTGGCCGTGTTCGCGGCTCTGCCGTTTGTCACCCCGTGGTTCTTCCGCCGGTACGGCGGACGGGTATCCGAACTGGAAGCCAAGTACATTCTGTTTCTGCTGTTCGGCATGGGCGGACTGGCCGCCTGGGCGGGCAGCGAGGCAGTGCTGCCGGCGTACATCATCGGGATGGTGCTCGCCGGCACCGTCGGCAAGGATCACATTCTCATTCGCCGGCTGCGCACGCTGACGTTCGGCCTGCTCACGCCGTTCTATTTCATTCGCGCGGGATCGCTGGTCTCCGTGCCGGCGCTGCTCGCCATGCCGCTGGCTTTTCTGGCGCTGTTCGCGGCGAAAATGGTGAGCAAGATGGTGCCCCTGGTGCCCACCGTCCGCGCCTTCAACCATAGTGGCCACAACGGCCTGTATTACTCCCTCATGATGTCCACCGGGCTGACGTTCGGCACCATTTCGGCGCTCTTCGGCCTTACTCACCAGATCATCACGCCGGCACAGTATTCCTACCTGGTGGCGACCGTGATCGCCAGCGCCGTAATCCCCACCGCCATCGCCAACGCCTGGTTTATGCCCAGGCACCTGCTGCCCCAATCGGAAGCCGCGGGCCGCCCGATCACCGCCATGGTCGAAGATAGCGCCGGGGGCGATTAAGTATGATCGAGCGAATCCTGATGGCGCACGATGGCTCCGATAGCGCCCGCAAAGCTTTCGATTATGCCGTCGACCTGGCGGCGCGGGTAGGCGCGCACCTGACCATGATTTGCGTAGAAGAGGAAATTCCGCGCCAGGCCGAAGTAATCGACGAACTGCGCGACGCGCAAGACCGCGCGGACAGTTACTTCAGCCAGCTCGCCGAGCATTGCCGGAAGCGCGCGGCAATGCGTTCCGTCGATCTCGATACCGTCATCGTGCCCGGTCACGCGGTCCGAGCCATTGGCGACTACGTGCTGCAGAACGGCATCGACCTGCTGGTGATCGGGTTCACCGGACACTCGCGGATTTACGAACATTTCTGGGGCGGCACGGCGCACAACCTCACCAGCACGGTGCGCTGTAACGTGCTCGTCGTCAAATAGCGGGTGCAACGGTGGAAACGCAACTGCCTCTCGTGGGTGCGGCGAAGGAGGTCGAGCGGCTGAAGCTGGCGCTGAGCAGCGGCGATCCGCTGTTGCTCGTGGCCGCAGGGAAGCGGCAAGACGAGAATCGTGCAAGAGGCGCTTTCCGCCCATCCCCAGGTGCTCTATCTTGCGTGGCGGCCCACCCTGCACGCGCTGCTGGCCGACATGGCGCGCGCCCTGCTGGACGCGCCGGAGGACTGGCTGAAGACGCAGACCAGCGTACACCTCAAAGGGCTCCTGTGGAAAGCGCTCGAAAGCGCGCCCGTCCCGCTGGTGCTGGATGGCATCGCGGGCGCCGGCTTTCCGGCTTACCGCTTCCTGCAGCGAATCTACTTTACGCCCGGCGTCGCTCTGTTCGCGGCTACTCGCGACGCCGCCACGTTGGGGGCATTGGCGCGCCTCTTCTGGAACCCGCAGAAGGTGCTGCATGTTTCGCCGCTGGCGGAGCGGGATGCCGAACGGCTGTTCGAGTCCGCCGCCGGCCATTTCGAGCTGCGCCAACTGAACCTCGATGAATTCCGCGAGAAAGTGCTGCAGAGCGCCGGCGGAAACCCGGGGCAAATTATAGAAATGTGCCGGCTCGCCACTTTGCCGCGATACCAGTCCGGGCGCTATATCAAATTCGCGCCGCTGCGCATCGACGCGGTGACCAACTTCGCCAGCTCCTCCGCGGCCCGCCGGTAGGCCGGCGCCACCGGCACCTGCCACCTGACGCCGCCGTTCAATGGCCAAAGTCAAGTGCCGATTGCCAATCGGCCGCAGATTGCCAATCTGCCCTACTGAAAGGAGGCTATAATCTGGTTTAGACTGCTTGGTGATGGAGCCCGCCATCAACCGTCTCGAGGCACCTCGGGAATGATGGCTCCTACTTTTGAGGAGCCATAATCTTGACGACGCCATCCATGCTTTCCCCCCTCGACCTGGCCGCCGATATCGCCGGGCGGTACCGCATTTCCGCACTCTCCGGCCTGCTGGCCAGCGTGCGCGCGTCGGCCCGCCAGGACGATATCAGCGTCGCCGTGCTGGGACGCTTCAAGGCCGGCAAAAGCAGTTTCCTGAATCACTTCCTGGGGCGCAATTTCCTTCCCGTGGGGGTGGTGCCGGTGACTGCCGTTGTCACCGAAGTCCGCTACGGTCCGCGCGAAGAGGCGCACGTCGATCATCTCGATGGCAGCACGGCCGCGGTGCCCGTTGACCGCATCGCGGGCTACGTCTCCGAGAAGGAGAACCCCGAGAACTCGAAGCAGGTGCGCCTGATTACCGTGGAGCTTCCCGAATTACGGCGTTTCCGCGGGCTGCAGTTCGTCGATACGCCGGGGCTTGAAAGCGCCCTCGCGCACAACACGGAAACTTCGCTCGGCTGGCTGCCGAATGTGGGGCTCGCGCTGGTCGCGGTGAGCGTGGATCCGCCCCTTTCGGCGCACGATATCGAGCTGCTCAAAAGTCTCTACCGGTATACGCCGAAAGTCGCCGTGCTGCTCACTAAAGCCGATCTTCTGAGCGACGGCGAGCTGGCCGAAGTGGTGGAGTTCGTGCGCGCTCAGCTCACCCGCAACCTTCCCGGAACGCCGCGCGTGTTCCCGTATTCCATCAAGCCGGGATTCGAGCGGTTCCGCGAGACACTGGAAGCCGAGTTCACGTCGGGGACGTTGCAGCACCTCGCGGCGGAGCGCGAATCCATCCTCTCCCGCAAGATGGATACACTTCTGCGGGAATGCGCCGCGTTTCTCGCGCTCAGCCTCAAGTCGGCCGAGCTGAAGCAGTCGGAACGCCAGGCGCTGAGCCAACAATTGGTGGGCGAGAAGGAGGCCGTGGATGAGTTGAAATCGACCGTCCGGCTGGTGGTGCAACACGCCGCGGCGGGAACGCGCTCCATGGCCGGCAACCGGCTGGAAACCCACCAACAAGACCTGGAGCGCAGACTGCTGGCGGCCTTCGAAACGGAATTCCTCAAGTGGAATCGAAGCCTCGCCACCATGCTTTCCTCCTTCGAAGAATGGCTGGCGGACGCCTTGCGCCAGGAGCGTGCGGCGGTATCCGTCCGCGAGCGCAGTACTCTGCTGGCGCCTCTCGACCAGGTACGGAAGCAGGCACACCGCGCGCTGCAACAATTTCGCGACCGCCTCTCGGACAGCACCCTGCGGGTCTTCGGCGTGCCGCTGCGCACCACCGAAACGGAGATCCAGATGCTGCAGCCGGCCACTCCCGATATCCGCATCGGGCGCGTGTTCGACCGCAACTGGGAGCTGCTGTCGCCCATTCTGCCGGTCTGGCTAGTGCAGGCGGCGGTACACCGCCATTTCGCGCGCACCATTTCCTATTTGGTTTATGAGAACCTCAGCCGCCTCGGCGCCCAGTGGGAAGAAGGCATCAATGGCGCGTTGTGGAGCGTCGAGAAGGAGGTTCGCCGGCGCCTGGACGAGTTGTTGGACACGGTGGTACGGCTGGTCGAGAACGGCGGCGAGGAACAGGCGGCGCAACTGCGCGCCGACCTGGAGCGGCTGGAGGCGGCGCGAAAATCGCTGGCCTGGAATTGAGTTATGCTTGGCTCGGGGAGGCTTCAATATGCTCCACAAGGGAACGGCCAAGAAGGTCACCATCTTTATCAATGAAGATACCCAGCACCACTTCGCTTCTCTGTGCGATTCCATCCTGACGTTTCTGTTGCACAAGGGAGTGTCGGGCGCCACGGCCACCCGCGCCATCGCCGGTTTCGGCACGCACCAGTCGATGCACACTACGAAAGTGGAGGTGCTCACGGAGCATTTGCCGATTCGCATCGAATTCATCGAATCGGCCGCGAAGGTGGAGGAGATCATGCCCACCCTCTACGACATGGTGACCGACGGCCTGATCGAAGTGCAGGACACCAACGTAGTGAAGGTGGCGAACAAGGAACGGCCGGCGCCGCCGAAGAGGCCGCACACGGAGACCAGAGGCCCGGCGCGGCTGATGCGGGTCTATATGGGCGAGGCGGACCGGTGGCAGGACGAGCCGCTGTATGAGGCCATCGTCAAGCGACTGCGCCTGATGGATATCGCGGGCGCCACGGTGTACCGGGGCATCCTGGGCTACGGTACGAAGGGGCACACGCACAAGAGCGGGCGCCTTCCGTTCTCGCACGATTTGCCGGTGGTGATTTCGGTGGTGGACTCGCCCGAGAAACTGGCGCAGGCGATCGACCAGATCGAAGCGATGATGCAGGACGGCCTCATCGTGCTTTCGGACGTGGATGTGATCCGCCTGGTACACAGCCAGCCGGCGACGGAGGCGACGCATGCGGACCGTTAAGAAGGCCAAGATGCTGCGCCTGCATTTTGGCGAGAGCGACCAGCACAAGGGCAAGCCGCTCTACGTGGCCATCGTGGATCGCTGCAAGGAACTCAAGATCGCCGGCGCCACGGTGCTTCGCGGCCTGGAGGGATACGGCGAATCGGCGGAAATCCATCGTCATCATATGATCCGAAAGGACCAGCCCATCGTGGTCACGATCGTGGACACGGCCGAAAATCTGGAGCGGCTGATTCCCGAGGTCGAGGAAATGATGGACACCGGCATGATCGCCACCTCGGACGTGGAATACATGCGGATTGAAAAGCCGCCCGTTCCGGAAACCTAAATCGAATCGGCGTAGTCCAGCACCTTACGAATCGCACATAATAAAATCATGCCATCACAATTAAACAAATTCAGCGCCCGCATCACGCAACCGAGATCGCAAGGCGCCTCGCAGGCAATGCTCTATGCCACCGGTCTTCGCGAAGAAGACATGGCTAAGCCGCAGGTGGGCATCGCCAGCGTCTGGTACGAAGGCAACCCGTGCAACATGCACCTTCTCCAGTTGGCCGAAAAGGTCAAGGAAGGGCTCGCCGCGGTTGGTCTGGTGGGGCTGCGGTTCAACACGATCGGCGTCAGCGACGGCATCGCGATGGGCACCGACGGAATGAGCTACTCGCTGCAGTCGCGCGACCTGATCGCAGATTCCATCGAGACCGTGATGGGCGCGCAGTGGTACGACGCGAACGTCTCGCTCCCCGGCTGCGACAAGAATATGCCCGGTTGCATCATGGCGATGGCCCGTCTCAACCGTCCTTCGCTGATGGTTTATGGCGGGACCATCCGGGCGGGCTGCCGCAACGGCCAGAAGCTGGATGTGATTTCGGCATTTCAGAGTTATGGCGAGTATCTGGCCGGTAACATCGACGATGCCGAGCGGCAGGCGATCGTTCGTAACTCCTGTCCCGGCGCCGGCGCATGCGGAGGCATGTACACGGCCAATACCATGGCCTCGGCCATCGAGGCGCTCGGCATGTCGCTGCCCTACAGTTCCTCGACGCCGGCGGAAGACGCGTTGAAGCTGGCCGAGTGTTTCGCAGCCGGAGCCGCCATTAAGAACTTGCTCGAACGGGATATCAAGCCGCGCGACATTATGACCCGCGAGGCTTTCGAAAACGCCATGGTCCTGGTCACCGTGCTGGGCGGATCGACTAACGCCGTGCTGCACCTGCTTGCGATGGCGCGGGCGGTGAACGTGCCGCTGTCGATCGACGATTTCCAGAAAGTAAGTGACCGCGTGCCGCTCTTATCCGACTTCAAGCCGAGTGGTAAGTACGTCATGGAGGACTTGCAGGGCGTCGGCGGGCTGCCCGCGGTGATGAAGATGTTGCTCGCGGAAGGTATGCTGTGCGGCGACTGCGTGACGGTGACCGGTAAGACGGTAGCGGAGAACTTGAAAGACCTGCCGGGCCTCAAGGCCGGGCAGGAGATCGTACACCCGCTGTCGAATCCCATTAAGCCGGTCGGCCACATTCAGATCCTGCGTGGCAATCTGGCGCCGGAAGGCTCGGTGGCCAAGATCACCGGCAAGGAAGGTCTGGTGTTCTCCGGTCCGGCGCGCGTCTATGACTCCGAAGAGCTGATGCTGGCCGCGCTCGAACGTAACGAGATTAAGAAGGGCGATGTGATCGTGATTCGCTACGAAGGCCCAAAGGGCGGTCCCGGAATGCCCGAGATGCTCACACCCACTTCAGCCATCATGGGCGCGGGACTGGGTAAGGAGGTCGCACTGATTACGGATGGACGCTTCTCGGGCGGGTCGCACGGTTTTATCGTCGGCCATGTTACTCCCGAAGCACAAGAAGGCGGCCCGATCGCTCTGGTCAGAGCCAACGACATCATCACGATTGACGCCGCTAAGAACACGCTCACCATCGATGTGTCGGATGAGGAGTTAGCGGCCCGGCGTAAGAACTGGACGATGCCGCCCTATAAGGCGGATCGCGGCACGTTGGCCAAGTATATTCGCCTTGTGAAGAGCGCGTCGCTAGGGTGTGTCACGGACGAATAGCGTCACGCTGCCCAGAGCTGGTTTCGTGACTGTTAGGGGCGGTCGCCGGTGACTGGACGGCAACTCAATGAGGTCCTATCCGCCGATGGCGTACATGGTGCGCGGCGGGGCGACGAACTGGGCAGTGTTGATTTCGTGACCGGCCCACTTACCGGCCACGTTTCTTCGGATCAGAGCGGCTATCGCCTCGTCGCCCGCGCCGGCGCGCATCAATGTCTTGACGTCGTCTTCCTCAAGAGCAAAAAGGCAATACCGCAGCTTGCCATCGGCAGTGAGCCGTAGCCGGTTGCAGTTGCCGCAGAACGGGCGGCTGACGGAGGCGATGAAACCAACTTTGCCGATCCCATCGGCGAAGGCATACTGGGTCGCCGGCGCGCGCGGGTCGCGGTCGGGCACCGGCAAAAGCGGCGCGATTTCGCGCGACAGGATGCCGATGATTTCATCCGCCAACAGCACCTTGCCGCGGTCCCAAAGATCCTGCGCGTCGAGCGGCATGAACTCTATGTAACGCACCTCGAAGCCCCGCTCGCGGCCGAAGCGCGCCAGCGGAACGATGTCCGGCTCGACCAGGTTCTTCACCGCCACCACGTTTAACTTAATGGCGGTGTATCCGATCTGCCGCGCCGCCTCCAGGCCCGCTAGCACCTTGTCGAGATCGTCGCGCCGGGTAATCTCGCGGAAACGGTCGCGATCCAGCGTGTCCAGGTGTACGTTCAGCCGCCGTAGGCCTGCCTCATACAGCGGCCCCGCCAGGGCCTCCAGCAGCACGCCATTGGTGGTGAGAGCCAGGTCGCGCACATCCGGAATGGCCGCCAGGCGCCGGATCAGCAGCGGCAGACCACGCCGCACCAGCGGCTCGCCTCCGGTGACGCGAATCTTGGAAATGCCCAGCCCGACAGCGATGCGCGCGAAGCGCTCGATCTCTTCGAAATCGAGAATCTCGCGCCGCTCGACATATTCCACGCCGGTCTCCGGCATGCAGTAAAAGCAGCGGATGTTGCAGCGGTCGGTGACGCCGATGCGTAGACTATCGTGAATGCGGCCGAAGCCGTCTACCAGCGTTGCGGCTTGCATGACCATGGATGCCCAGTAGGTATTCCGATTCTATCAGAGCAGCCACACACCTCAGCCGCCGCGCTACCATCGATGTTGCAACGGAGGAATCCGGAGTATTCGGACTGTCGGTGGGGCGGGCGCTTCCGCCTGCCAACCGCTGCGGCAAGTGAGTGGGCGAGATGGAAGAACGGCGTGAAGTCACGAATGGTGGGAGTTGGCAGGCGAAAGCGCCTGCCCCACGCCGGTGGCTTCCTTTCGCGCTCTTCTTCGCCGCGCTGGCACTGTTCTTCGCCTGGTACGAAATCATCCAGTTCCCGCATTATCGGATTGGCTTACTGCCGGCTGTGGCCATCTATGTCTGTCTGTTACTGCTGCTGCTCGTGTGGCTGGCGCCGGGATTCACCATTTCGCGCCAATGGCTGTTGCGGCGCGTGCGCGGTCCGTTGGGCGCAGGCGGCAGCATAGCGGTATTTCTACTGCCGTATCTCATCTACTCCGCGGGCACGGGCGATTTTCGCTGGTGGGCCTGCGCCAGGCTGTTTGCCTTTGCGGCACTTCCGTTCGGATTGTTCGCGGCGGTTCCGGTGCGGCGCGCGGAGCGGATGAACTGGCAGGATGCTTTGATTCTGCTCTGGATACTGACGCCGGTTCTGTTCGGCAAGATCGGCGGCATCTGGAACGTCCCGGTCAATCTGGACTTCATGTCACGTGTGTTCCTGACGGCGGTAGGAGCCTGGGCGTTTTTAATCGTTCGCGGTGTGAGTGACTCGGGGTATAACTTCCATTTCTCGCGAGTTACTCTTCGCGACGCGTTGATCGCCCTGGCCTGTTTTTCGGTAATCGCGATTCCGCTGGGTTTCGCGCTCCACTTCATAAGTTGGAACTCGCACTGGCGTGGCGCGCGGGCATTCGCGTTCGACTATCTCACGATCTTCCTTTTCATCGCCATAGCCGAGGAGTTGTTTTTTCGCGGCCTGCTGCAGAATCTGCTGGAAGGCTCGCTCCGATCGCGCGCCGGGGCGCAAGCCTGTGCTTCGATTGTGTTCGGGCTTTCTCACATCCGTCACGCGCCGGCTCCGAACTGGCGCTATGTGATGCTGGCGAGCATAGCGGGATGGTTCTACGGCTGGGCCTATCGTAAGCATCGAAGCCTGATGGCGTCGGCGACTACTCATGCCCTGGTCGACACGATCTGGCGAACATGGTTCACCCTGCAGTAAGGATTCGCCGGTCCCCGCGCGCCTGGAAATGTAAAAACTCCAGTTGCAAGTTACAACCTGCCCCACCTACGTCGGCTTGCAGGCGCGGCGGAGGTTCTCGCCGAGGGCGGCTTGCTGCGTGGCGGTGAGCTTGGCGCCTTGCGATGTCACGTAGAAAACGTCGATGGCCTTGTGCGCCTCGGTGTCGATTAGTACCACTTCGATATTGGCGCCTGCGTCGGAGAGCGCGGAAGCCAGAGCATAGAGCAGGCCGGGGCGATCCTGCGCGACGATCTCTACCAGCGTGGCGGTTTGGCTGGCTTCGTTGTTGAACGAGACACGGCCCGCGATGGCGGCCTTGCGCGTGGGTGGCGCCGGCTTCGGCCGGTTGCGCAGTAACTGCCGGATATCCGTTTTGCCGGCCAGCACGCGCTCCGTCACGGAGGCGAGCCGTTCCACTTCGCTCGAATTCAGATCCAGCGTGTGGAGCGGATCTTCAAAGGCGAAGGTATCGAGAATGGTGCCGCGGCGGTTGGAAAAAGCTTCGGCGCGCACGATGTTCATGCCGAAGCTGGAAAGCGTTCCCGCCACGGAGGCGAACAATCCGGGCCGGTCGGCGGTGACCAGCGTCAACTGCCACACCGAATCCAGCTTGCGCACATCGACGGCGACGCCGGTCGGGCGGCTGCGCTCCGCCAGCGCCATGTGCTCGTCGATTTCGGCTTCGGTGTGCGTGCGCAGGTAGCGGGTCGGAAATCCGGCGAGAAAGGCGATCCGCGCGGGCGAGCCGGTGGGGCCGGGCTCGATGCGGTCGGTCTGCAGCGCACGCGTCAGCTCGTTATAAACCGCCAGGTACAACTGCCACAAGTGGTCGGAGCGCCACGGCGTCATGGCGGTGGGATTGACCGCGCTGA
>CAZFOP010000108.1:0-9878 GCA_964520085.1 uncultured Solibacteraceae bacterium
GCAAACAACCTCAAGAAAACTCGCGGAGGCCCGGATGTGCGGAAGTTGGGGTAGGGGGCTGGGCGGCGGGGCAGCCGAGCGAGCCGATCCCTGCTGGCGTGCTCGTTAGTTGGACAATGAAGACATGAATGATGACCGAGTGCCAGTGGCCCTGTTCTTGGGTTCCGGGTTCTCTGCGGGATTCGGCCTACCCGTGTCGAAAGAACTCCAGAAACGCTTACTTGAGCCGCTGGGCAAGGCTGGCGATGTGATCCGGCGTGAAGAGTTCATCAGTAAACAGCTCAGTCGCTTCTGGAAGGTTGTGTTCGGCTGGGAGCCGGAGCGACCGGTGCCCTCCCTGGAAGACCACTTCACCCAGATCGACCTCGCGGCGAACTCGGGGCACAGCCTTGGTCCCGATTACCCCCCGAAGAAACTGCGTGCTCTCCGGCGCTTCACGATTCATCGCATCCTCAAGATCCTTGCCGACCCGCCGGCCGTAGTTAAGGAGATTGACTTCTTCCTGTGCCGCCTCAACAAGGCATTTCGTTTGTCGATCGTGTCGACGAATTGGGACCCCATGGTCGAGCAGAGCTTTAGGCGCTCCAAGACTGAGTTTCACTTTGGTGCCGGTGAGGTCGACAAGAAGGGTCATCCTGCGGAGCGTCGCGGAACAGCGGTCTTGAAATTGCATGGCTCCAGCGACTTGGCCTACTGCGATTGCTGCAAAAACTGGTACGCGTGGGGGGGATGGACGAGGTCGCCGTTGACCTGAGGTTGCTGCTCGAAAAGGATGATTTCTGTCTCTTCCCGGACGGCCGCCACGTGGCAAGAAAACTCGGCGACGACCTTGATCTACGCGCTTGCCGTTGCGGCGGACGCCGGAGCGCACGCATTGCCACGTTTAGCTATCGCAAGGATCTCAGTACACCCGGATTCCAGAGGATTTGGGAAGAGGCGCACGCCAAACTGCAAGCTGCTGAGCGCTGGCTGCTCGTCGGATACTCGCTACCTGGGGCCGACATCGAAATCAGGCATTTGCTCAAAACCGCTCAGCTTGGACGGAGCCAACAGCCGACCATTGACGTTGTCCTCAAGCATGACAGGTGCGGAGGTGACCGGTACACACGATTCTTCGGCTCCAACGTCAACATATTTCAAGGCGGCCTCGACGGGTGGATATCTCAGCGCCTGGAAGACTATTGCTCGCATGAAGAACCAGAAAATCCAGGCGCGAGTCAGTGACCCGACTCGCCGATCACTTTGCTAAAGACGCGCAGCGAGCGCCCTGGGAATCCTGGCGCCTTCACACCACCAACCCCGCTCCCTCCAAACCCAGATGTCGGTCGGTCGACCAGAAGCAAACGATCCGGAGTTCGCGCATGATGGCCAGGCCGCGCGCATCGGCCAGAGTGAGTCCCTGGCCGGCGAACTCCTTGACGGTGCGAGCCGCCTTCGCAAATTCCGACGCGTCGAAGCCCCGGATGGTCAGGCCGGCGAGCGCATTGATGAAGGTTGGGAACTGCGCAGAACAGTTCCTTACCCTTGCGTTCCGTCGATCTTTTGACCTGCTAGCGTGTGGCGAACTTCGGCGAGCTGCAACCGCAACAGCGGGCCAAAAACAGAACCCAGCCTCGCCCGCAAGCCTGCCAGGAAACCGAGATACTTGCCCGCGAACACCGCGCAGCCGAGCCGGAAATCGGCTCGCACCAGTGCATCCGCCGGCCGGCCGCCGTGATGGCGCACGCGCGCTTCGGGAATCAGCAGGATCTTTTTCCCGGCCCGCAGAATCTGCGCCGCCAGGTCGGCATCCCCGCCGAATTGTCCGTACCGCTCATCGATCTGCCGTACCGCCTTGATCAGAAACACCCGCACCATCAGCGCCGCGCCGCGTGGGTAATCCACGGCGATCGGCTCCGAGCCCGGCTCCGCCACTTCCCATTCCCCGTCCGGCGGCAAGGCGCCAAACTGCGGTGCGGGGTTGCCTTCGCCGTCCACCAGCAGCGGGCATACCGCCGCCGCCGCCGGGTCGGCATCCAGCGCATCGGCCAGCCGCGCCACCACACTCGCCTCCAGTTCGGTGTCCTCGTGGAGAAATAGCACGTATTCGGCGTCTGCCGCTCGCCAGCCCAAATTCATCGCTTTCGTCAGCCCGAAATTCTTGGGCAGCCGGATGAGCTGTACGTCCGGGAACTCCTCGACCACCTGCGCGCTCCCGTCCCGCGATCCGTTTTCCACCACGATCAATTGCAGCCGCTCGCGGCCCTCCGTCCGTTCGAGCGAGTCCAGGCACTTCCGCAGCACGTCCGCGCGGTTGTGCGAAACCACCGCCACCGAGACGCGGGGCGGCTGTTTCTCCGGTTCGGCATTTCCTGTCGGAGTCAAACCAATAGCATAGCGCCGATCTGTTAACGTGTGCCGATCTGTTACCGTGTAGGGTTATGACAGCAGCTAACATTCTGGCGGCCCTCGTCGAAGGAGCCATCGTTCCGGTCGTCCGCGCATCTTCCCCGGAAGCCGCGCTCCAGGCCGTCGAAGCTATCGCCAACGGCGGCATTCGCGCCGCCGAGATCACCATGACCGTGCCGGGCGCCGTGCGCGTGCTCGAAACGCTGGCAGGCCGCTTCAGCGGCAACCTGTTGCTTGGTGCCGGCACCGTCCTCGACCCGGAAACCGCGCGCGCCTGCATTCTGGCCGGCGCCGAATTCATCGTCTCCCCCAGCCTCAAGCCGGCCACCATTGAGATGGCCAAACGCTACTCCAAGCCCGTCTTCCCCGGCGCACTTACTCCCACCGAGGTGCTGACTGCCTGGGAGGCGGGCGCCGATGCGGTGAAGGTTTTTCCCTGCGGCAACCTCGGCGGAGCCAAGTACATCAAGGCGCTCAAGGGACCGTTTCCGCAGATCGAGTTTATCCCCACCGGCGGCGTCAACCTGGAAACCATCGGCGATTTTCTCAAGGCCGGCGCCTGCGCGGTTGGCGTGGGTGGCGAATTGGTGGATGCCAACCTGATCCAGCAGGGCCGGTTCGACGCGATCACCGAGCGCGCCCGCCAGTTCCTCGCCGCCGTCGCCAAAGCCAGAGCCGAGATGGCCGCCCGCGCATAAGCGCGCACATCCTCGCAGGTAGGACAGACGATCGGTTTTTGTCGTCTGTCAATATGTCGTGCCATGGCGGGAAATGACAGGCCACGAAAGGCGATGGCCCGTCCTACTTGTGCGCGTGCAATTTCACCCCCGCCGTGCCGCGCTCGGCTGATAGGCGATGGCGTCAATCTCCACCTTGGCGCCCGGCAGCGGCAACGCCGCCGCAACGATGGTGGTGCGCGCCGGCTTCGCCTCGCCGAAAAACTCGGCGTACACCTCGTTCATGGCCTTGAAATCGGCCGCGTCGGTAAGGTACACCGCACAACGAACCACATCCGCCAGCGTCGCTCCGCAGCCCGCCAGTATATTGCGGATGTTAGTAAGCACCTGCCGCGTCTCCGTCTGCACATCGCCGATGACGATCTGCCCGGTAATCGGATCGATCGGAACTTGGCCCGAAACGTAAATCGTATCGCCCGCGCGCACCGCGGGAGAATAAGGGCCCCGCGGCGCCGGCGCGCCCGCGGGGTGTATGCGCTCGATCATGTTCAGAGTCCTTCCGCTTCCAGAAACCGTTCGACTTCGATCGCCGCCATGCAACCGGCGCCGGAAGCCGTGATCGCCTGCCGGTACACGCGGTCCTGCACGTCGCCTGCGTGAAAGACGCCCGGAATGTTCGTGCGCGCGCCGCCATGCGAGACGATGTACCCGTCGGCGTCGGTGTCGATTTGCCCCTTGAAGATTTTCGTATTGGGGATGTGGCCTATGGCGACGAAAAAGCCGTCCACGTCCTGCTCCCAAACCTCACCGGTCTTGACGTTGCGCAAACGCACGCCGGTCACCAGTTGCTGCGAAGCGTCGTGGACGTCCTCCACCACCGTATCGAGTTGAAACTTGATCTTCGGATTCCGCTGCGCGCGGTCGAGCATGATCTTGGACGCGCGGAATTCGCTCCGCCGATGCACCAGCGCGACCTCACTGCCAAATCGTGTGAGGAAGTTGGCCTCCTCCATCGCCGAATCGCCGCCGCCCACCACCATGATCTTCTTGCCGCGGTAGAAGAATCCGTCGCACGTGGCGCACGAACTGACCCCGTGGCCGATCAGTTGCTGTTCGGATGGCAGGCCCAGCCAGCGCGCCGACGCCCCCGAAGCAATGATTACCGTGCGCGTTTCGATCCACTCGCCCTCGATGTTGAGCCGGAACGGCCGCACCGAAAAATCCGTATCGAGAACCGCGCCGTTCATATACTCCGCGCCGAAGTTCTCCGCCTGCCGCTTCATGTTCTCGACCAGCTCCGGACCGTTGATGCCCTCCGGGAAGCCGGGAAAATTCTCGACGAGAGTGGTCAGCGAAAGCTGCCCGCCCGCTTCGTGCCCACCGACCACCAGTGGTTTCATATTGGCGCGCGCCGCATAAATAGCCGCGGTATTCCCCGCGCATCCCGAGCCGATAATCACGACGTTTCGCATGAGATTGAGTTGAGAAACTCAGCGTACCACAGGCAGGATGGGCTGGGGCTTGATCGCAGGGTGGACAGCGGCCGGCTCCGCTCGCCGGAGCCGGCCGCCGCGATTTAGCGCGTTAGTTGTCCATCCAGAAGTTCCACAGCGTGGTCGACGCGCTCTGCGGGCTCACGTTGTAGATCGACTGGCCGAGGTCTCGCGCGTCGACCATCGTGGACCCGCGATTCTGATGGACCAGCGGGGCACCCTGGAGGTTCTTGTCGTGATACGTGCCCGGGTTCGGATAGTTCGCGGCGAGCTCGTGGAACCACGCCGCCGTAAGGTCTCCGCCCAAAGACGCATCGAGGGCGAACGAGTGCTGCAAGCCGTCCTCGGGGTAGAGCATGATGGTGCGGAATCCGATCGCGTTATGCAGGCCCTGGAAGACCGGCCACCACGGTGTGAACGCCTCGCTGGGGTCGGCCCCGCCCTTGGCTTCGTTCTGGCGATCGTACACCGACGGAATCACCTCGCAGGACATGATGATCCACGTCGCGAGCGCGCCACCGGCGGCGGCGCCGAAACCGGGATTTCCGCCCGTGCCGATGTCCTTGACGTGCCAGGATTCCGCGTCGTTGGATTTGGTCGTGTTGACCAGCCAGGCGCCGTGCGGCACGGTGTAGGCGATGTTTACGGCGTTGAGATAGAACCGCGAGGCTGGGCCCACGACTTCCGAAGGATAGGCGATATCCCATTGCGTGCGCGAAATCGCCGGCTGCAAGCCCGGGAATTGGGCGTCCAGCGCGGTCAGGCCGGAAAGGAACGCGTTCGCCATTTTCACATAGCCGCTATTGTTGGGCCAATCCTGGTTGACGTACTCGCCGAGCGTGATGTCCGCCGGATTGCCCAGGAACCCGGTCGCGACTTGCTGCGATGCCTGCGTGGGGGCCGCTGGTACGATCGGAGTCTTTGCGCTCGTAGTCGTTCCGCCGGTTCCACCCGTTGCAGCCAAATCCGGGATAGGTTCGAGCAGCTTCCCGATCGGAACGTAGCCGGCTACCTTGATGCTCGAAGCCTCCGAGTTGGCAGGCTCGATGGTGGCCTCGAAGTAATAGACCGGTTGCAGGTAGTTCGCATTGCCGTCGTAATAGGCAAGCTCGATTCTATCCACTGTCGCCCCTATGTCCGTCGCCGTAATATAAGGGCGCAACTGTCGTTCGATGTTGGCGCGCACCTGCTCGGCCGCGATGCTCGTCTTAATGCGGTTACCCAGCGACGCAGTTCGCCAGCGCCGCAAGGCGCCGACAATCGATCCGTCGTTGGCCAGCGACACGACCGCGTGCGAGCCGACCCCATAGACAGGCAGCCCAGAGGCCATCCGAATGGCGGGGATCATGGTCATCACCACGCTCGGCTCAGTGCGCGCCGTCGCCGTGTCCGGAGTTGCCGTCGCGCGGGTGGTCGCGGCACCCATGACGCTGATTGGGTCGCCGAACTGCAATTGTGTTGCGTCTTTCGGAATGAAACGCACGTCGCTGAGCGCGGCACGCGCAACGCTCTGTATGCTTTCACGCGAAACCGGCTGTTCCGGCTTCGGCGCGTTCACCAGATCGGCGAAGTTCGGTACGAAATGCGCATCGCCGCTTACCGGGTTGGCAAAGGCGCGCACGCGATCCCGGTCGGTTTCTCCAGTGGTGCCACGCGCCACGTAGGCTTTCTGCTCGACCTGCAGGACCGGTAGTTTGATGGCGTTGAGTTTCTCGTTGAAAAAATCGAGTGGGGCGCTGGTCGCTGCGAGATTGTAGATCTGCATTTGCGCCGGCGCAGGTGGTACGGCAGCCGTAAACTGAATCGGCGGCGCAGCCGCGGCTCCTGTCGCTGTCTGTGCCGGCGCGGACAACCCGCCTACGAAATAGACGATGGCCGGCAAAAGCAGTAAACTGCGGGCTATTGCCGGTCGCCTCCGATTGTATGTTACATAACTTACTTGCACGATATGTTCCTTTCTGAGTGCATCCCGCTAAAGGGGACTAAGGGTAGTGATATCGATATCACAATCATTACAGGCGCGCAACTGGAAGAGCTGGGAACTGCCGTAGTTGGAACCGCATAGCGAAATGGGTATTCTCGAACGCCAAGGCGGCGAAACCGGGGCCCGAGCCGATGCCGCCGCGCCCGGATTACCTTCCGGCGATATCCGCCTGTAAACCTTTTGGTTATGGACACGGCTTTGCCTTGAGCGGTACAACGGGTCATGCTATTGTGCCGTAGTTTCCGCTCCGCGCTCTTTGCCGTCTTTTTCGCTGCCGTTCTGCCGGCCCAGCCGGATCGCATCGCTGCCGCGATCGATGCCCGCGTTTCGGTAGCCGTCAGAGGCAGCGTTCCGGCTCAGGCGCAGCCGCAGTTCGATCGGGGCGCGGTGGAACCCGATTTCCGCCTCGGCAACATCACGCTGGTTCTACGGCCTTCGGCTGCCCAGCAAGCCGCGCTCGAACAGTTGCTGGCCGAGCAGCAGGATCCCGCGTCGCCGAACTTCCACAACTGGTTGACACCGGAAGCTTACGCCGACCGGTTCGGTCCGAGCGCGGCGGATCTGGACAAAATCTCCGGATGGCTGCGCTCCCAGGGCTTCGCCGTGAAGTACACGGCGCGAGGCCGGGACTTCATCAGTTTCAGCGGTACGGCCAGCCAGGTGCGGGCGGCCCTTCGCACCCAGATCCACCGCTACCAAGTGGGCGCCGAAACCCACTTCGCGAACTCGACGGACGTGTCCTTGCCAGCGGCCATCGAGCCCATGGTGGCGGGTGTCCTGGGGCTGCACGACTTTCACCCAAAGGCGCCACGGAGGCAGGTCCTGTCGAACTACACAGCCGGTGACGGAACTCACTTCCTGCTGCCGGACGACTTCGCGACGATTTACGACCTCGTCGGCTTTTACAGCTTTGGATATTTGGGCCAGGGGCAGAGCATTGCGATCGTGGGCCAGAGCGACATCGATCCCAGCGACATCGCGGCGTTCCGCGGCGATTGGGGTCTATCCCCAACCACCATACAGATGGTTCCTACTGGCACCTATCCGGGCGTTACTGGCGACGAAATCGAAGCGGATTTGGACCTGGAATGGTCGGGCGCGGTAGCTCGATTAGCCACCCTGATCTACGTCTACAGCGAGGATGCGGACTATTCGGCTTACTATGCGATCGACAACGACCTCGCGCCGGTGATCAGCGAGAGCTTTGGACTGTGCGAATACTTCGTTGGGATTAATCGGCTGGGCCTTTACAACTATCAGGTGGAGGCGCAGAAAGGCAATGCACTGGGCATTACCTGGCTGGCTTCGTCCGGCGATTCGGGAGCGGCTGGTTGCGATTATGACGTCGTGACGGCAACCCAGGGCTTTGGTGTCAGCCTTCCCGCCAGCGTGCCCGAGGTCACCGCGGTGGGTGGGACGGAATTCAACGAAGGCAACGGCAACTATTGGAGCGGCACCAATGGACCCAACGGTGGCTCGGCGCTTTCCTATATCCCCGAGATAGCGTGGAACGACACCGCGGAGAGCGAGGTGGCTGGGGAGGGCATTGCGGCCAGCGGTGGCGGGCTGAGTATCGTTTACGCGAAACCCACTTGGCAAACCGGCCCCGGCGTACCCAGCGCCTCCGCGCGCGCCGTGCCCGATATCTCGCTGAACGCGTCGGACGTCCACGACCCCTATGTCATCATTTCGGAGGGCGGGGCATACGCGGTGGGCGGCACGTCGGCCTCGGCGCCTTCTTTCGCCGGAATACTGGCTCTGCTCAATCAGTACCTGGTGCAGAACAAGGTGCAATCCAAAGCCGGCTTGGGCAACATCAATCCGAAGCTGTATGCCATGGCGGCGGCGAACACACCCGGCGTTTTTCACGACGTCACCATGGGGAATAACATCGTCCCGTGCCAATTGGATTCGCTGGACTGTTCCAATGGCCAACTTGGCTTCACGGCCGGTCCGGGCTACAACATGGTAACCGGCCTGGGGTCCGTGGATAGCTACAAGTTCATCACGGCCTGGGGTGGCATCCCAGTTAACTCCACCACCACTACGCTGATTGCGAACCCGGCCACCATCCAAGCCAGCGGGTCCACCCTGCTGACCGCTACCGTGAAGGCTTCGAGCGGTGCCACATCGCCCACCGGACCGGTTACATTCACGCTGGGGAGCAGCTCGCTTGGCTCCGCGACGCTCTCTGGCTCCGGAGGAACGGCCACCGCATCCATCAAGGTCTCCGGTGGCCAGTTATTGGCCGCGAACAATTCCGTGCAAGCTTCCTACGGAGGCAGCCCCACATTCAGTTCTTCGTCGGCATCGACAACTATCGCCGTGGGCGCTCCGGCTGCGACCTCCGAGGTGGTTCCGACGGTGACCCCGGATCCCGTCCATCAGCAGGCGCCGGACGCGAATGGCGCCACATTCGTCTTCTCCATTCAACTGAACGAAACCGCGGGTGTGGCCACTACGGTGACCGGCTTCACTTTCGACGGCGCGAATTTCGCGGGCTCGATCGGGAGTTTCTTCGGCAGCACCACACTGCCGGCGCACGGCACGCTTAGCGCAAATCTGAGGGCGGGGAACATTACCGTGCCGTCATCGGTGTTAATTGTATTCACTGGCCGGGACGCGAGCGGAACCACGTGGACCCAGCAGATCGCGGTTCCCTTCCTGCCGAAGTAAGCCAGCACCACTACGTCGTTGCCTGCAGCCGCGGCATACTCGCGGCTTGGCCGATAGCGACCGGATGGGGCGATTACAGAACAGCGGCCGGAAAAGCCGAAGCGAATCCCAGCTCAGCCGGCTGGACAGCCGGCGCCACAATTCGCTACTTCACCGGCGTCAGCCGCAGTAGCACCACATCGTGCGAGGGCAGCGGCGCTTTGAATTCACCTTCGTTGCGGCCCAGATCCTTTTTCTGCCACACATCGCGGACGCGGTAGGCGCCATTGAGAAACGACAGATGCGTCCAGTCGATCCGCAGTTGCACGGTCTCGTCGCTGTCGTTGAAGAAGCAGACCGCCCAATCGCCGTTCGACAGCTCCTTCGACCAGATCTGCTTGCCGAGGTGCTTCATGAAACGCGACCCCTCCTTGCCCAGCGCGTCCTGATCGATGGCGATGACTTCGGGGTTATTGAAAATGTCGCGCACCTGCGCTGGCATCTTGCGCACGTCGTTGCCGGCCATCAGCGGCGCGGCCAGCATAGCCCACAAACTGAAGTGCGCGCGCGATTCCGCCTCGCTCAGGCCCGGATTGCCCACTTCGAGCATATCGGGGTCGTTCCAGTGGCCGGGACCCGCGTATTGCTCCAGGCCCACCTGCAACTCCAAAATGAACTTCC
>CAZFOP010000109.1:0-9809 GCA_964520085.1 uncultured Solibacteraceae bacterium
TTGCCGGGCCGGTTTGAGCGCTCGTTCTCGATCGCCTCGTCCACCAACTCAGCTCGCTGACCCACTGTGGTGAACTTCAGACGGTGACGAAGGGGTATTTCGCTCTGAGGATAGTAAACAGTTGCATCGATTTCCGCGACCGGCGTCCCGTCCGCACCCTTCCAAAGCCACTCGGCAATGCCACCACCGGTTCGTATGGAATCGAGTAAATCCCCGGGTGCCGATTGCAGGAGGCCTATAGCTTCGATGAGATTCGACTTCCCCGCGCCATTCGGCCCGATGAGCACGTTGAGAGATTGCAGCTCAAGTTCCGGGGTATCCGGGCCAAAGGAGAGTATGTTCTGCAGCTTGATCGTTCTTAAGAATCGCTTGTCGCCGAGCATGCAGTACTCATTCTACTCGCCTTCACAAACAGTGTGCGCCCGCAGCTATTCCCGTCCGGCGTGAAGCGCGTCAATATCCTGATTGAAATTCTCGATGGCCTTGGTGCGGCGCACTTTCGCGGATGTTTCAGGCAATGCGTAGCTTCGCGATCAACCGGCCGGCTAGGTAGCCGATGGGCATGACGAAGAGGGTCTCGAAGGGCAGCATGAGGTAGCCGATCGCGGCTGTGGACGACCGCGAGGTCAGGATGTTGACCTGTATCCATAGAGATACGGCAACGCCAGCGCAAAGCGCACCGGCGGCACCGGCCCACCTTCCGCGAGGCACCTGCCCGGCGGAAAGGTGAAATAAGCTGAACACCGCGGCCCCGAGGAATGGCCCAGCGGCGATCAGCGCGATCTCGAACTCGTAGTAGCCCGGCCGAAACAGATTCCCGATCCACTCGGCGGCGGCTGGAGCGAAGGGAGCACCCTTAGCGGTTTCCACTCCTATGACGGCGATGGGTGACAGCACAAAACCCAAAACAATCGTTAGCCAGAAGAGGATCACTACGCGTTTCATGGCGCGGCCCCAATTGCGCGAATGGCGTCGGCCGCGCCGTCGCGGACCAGGCTGTGCGGGTCGTCCAGTGCCGCGCGAAGCTCCGGGAGCGCGGACCGCGCGGGCGGTCCGATATGCATCAGCGTCCACACCGCCGTAAAACGAATGAGCAGGGACTTCGAGTGGAGCTCGGTGAGGATGTCGGGAATCGCTTCGGCGCCACGCCCGCCCTGCTTGCTCAACCGGTCCAGAGCATATTCCTGATAACGCCGATCGGATTGAGGAAAACCCTCCAGGCCACTTAAGGCGTATCCGGAGTGGTTCCCGGTCTTGCCGGGGATCGTCTTCCCCATGGCTGAGACGACCGGGGTTGAGTCGGAAGTCAGGCGCTCGATCAGCGAGGGCTGAATGCGGTCCGCGACGTCGCCCAAGCGGTCCAACGCCAGCCTCGCGCCCCACGGATCCATGCCGCCGCGCGCATCTTTGACGATGGCGGCGATCAGTTCATCGTCGTAATCGCCCATATCGATCAGCGCGCCATACGCCCAGGCATGCGAGGGGCGGCTCAGCGCGCCACGCACTAACGGGATCGCACGCCAGGCGATCGGGCCGAAGTTCCCGAATACGTGAGTCGTGGCGGGGGTGAGAGTATCCGTGTTCCCGATGAGCCTGGTGACGTATTCGTATGCGGCCTGCGGATCGATCTCGCGCAAAGCGCGGGCGCATGAGGGTGCGGCAGGGTCCTCCGGATTGCGCAAGACCTCGAGCAGCGCAGGAACCGCGGGAGCGCCGCTCGAATCGAAGGATTCGAGCGCCTCAGCGGCTTTGAAACGTTCGGCAGCAGAACCTTGGCGCAACGTGTCGGCGTACATCCGCGCGCCGAAGGAGCCCGCCATCAGCGCGCAGGCGGCAATCGCGGCGGTGAGCAGGAGACCGAGGAGGCCAAGGTTGAACCAAATCACCCTTTGGCGCGAGGTCATCTTCCGAGTATAGACGCCGGCGCAACAGTAGACCGCTCTGCCGCCGTGCGAGGCGTGGAAAGCGGGGCAAACGCGAACGGTTTCCCGTCCCAAAATGTTCCTGAGCCAGACTCGATTGGTCTTACTCGCGCCCGGCGTAGAGCGCGTCGATATCCTGTTTGAAGTTCTCGATGGCTTTGGTGCGGCGCACTTTCATGGTGGCAGTCAGTTCGCCCTGCTCGATCGAAAAGTCGCGCGGAAGGATGCGGAATCGGCGCACCTGCTCGAAAGGCGCAAGCTGGCGGTTCACCTGGTTGACGATCCGGCGCGTCTCCCTTTCGACCGGCGGTGCACCGCAGATTTCGGCGGGCGAGCGGCCGGCGGCAGCGTCCATACCCTTCAGCGTCTCGGCGACAGCGGTGTTGATGGTGAACAGCGCGGTGAGATACGGCAGCCGGTCGCCAATTAAGAGCACCTGGCTGATGAGCGGTTCCATCTTGAACAGGCTCTCGACGCGGCTGGGGTGAATCTTCTTGCCGGTGGAAGAAACGATCAGTTCTTTCTTGCGGCCGGTGATGTAGATGTAGCCATCGGCGTCGATGTAGCCCAAGTCGCCGGAGTGCAGCCAGCCATCGCGGAGCACTTCGGCGGTGGTGCCGGGGTCGTCCCAGTAACCGGAGAACAGGCAAGGGCCTTGAATCAGCAACTCATGATCGGCCGAGATTCTGATTTCGACGCCGGGCATCATCTTGCCGATGCTGCCGGGCCTGGGAGCGTCGAGCGGGTTTAACGCCGCTACGCCGCCTTCGGTGAGGCCGTAACCTTCAATCAGCGGCATGCCGACCGCCTCATAGAACTCGGCCAGGTCTTTGCTGAGCGGCGCTGCGCCGGAAGCCGGCATGCGCAGGCGGCCGCCGAAGCGCGCCCGCACCTTGCGAAACATCAGGCGGTCGGCCAGGGCCAGCGGCGCCCGAATGCGGATTGGCACCGGTTTACCCGCGCGGCGGTAGCGTGCCGCGGCCAGCGCCAGCGCGAGGCCGGTATAGAACGCCTTGCGAGAGGCGGCGGAGCGCTTGCGCAACTCGGTGCAGATGGTGAAATAGATCCGTTCCCACATGCGTGGGGGCGCCAGCAGGATGGTGGGCCGCACCTTGCGGATATCCTGCGGCAGCTTCATGAGGCTTTCGGAGAAGTGGACCGGCGTACCGCAGCGGATCGGCAGAAACTCGATGACCACGCGCTGCGCGATGTGCGCGGAAGGCAGAAAGGCGACCGTCGCATCTTCCGGCCCCATGGGAAACACGAGCGGCCCCATGTCGATGTTGGAGACGATGGCCTGGTGCGTGACCAGCGCCATTTTCGGCTCGCCGGTCGCGCCAGAAGTCAGGTACAGCACGGCCGGATCGGAGGGCTGCGTCTCGGCGCGCAGACGGCCGGCCAGCTCCGCGTCGCGCGCCAGCGCTTCGCGTCCCAGCGCGCGGAGATCGTCCAACGCCAGCGCGCCATCGGCCTGGCCGGTGAGCAGAATCCAGCGGCTGGCGCGGGCGTGGCGCAGCGCGCGGAAGGTTTGTGGGTCTTCGACGAACACCGCCGCCGCGCCGGTGGTCTCGATGGTACGAATCAGGTCGGGCACAGGGTAGCTGGGGTAGAGCGCGGCGGCGATGGCGCCGCACGCCAGGATACCCATGTCCGCCAGGTAAAACTCCAGCCTCGTCTCGGAATCGAGGACGACAATCTGCCCCTTCTCGACTCCCAGCGCACGCAGCCCGGCGCCAATCTCTTCGGCCGCGCGGCGATACTCATTCCACGAATACGTGAGGTAGGCGCCGTCGGCTTGCGGTTGATGCAGGGCTGGCGCGTCGCCATATTGCGCCGCGGCCTCTTCCAGGACCTGATACACAGTGCGGGGGTTCACTATGAGCACTTTATCACGGAGGCGGGGCTGGGCAGCAGAGAGGGCGTACATGCAAGCGAATCTTCGCGCCGAACCGCAGACACCCTGGCGTCGGTAGCGCAGGATTTCAGGGTGTTTCGGAGTCTTTCCGACCGGCCTTGCGGCCAGCCGCGCTGGACTAAGCGAGGTTTACCGAACCACGCCACTTAACGGCGGGTTCTGGCGGGGGCAACGTTCCAGACCGCTACCTTATCCACCTTCCCGACGACTAGGTTTCCTCCTCACTCGCTTCGGGAGCTCCCTTTAGCGAGTGCGATGCGCGGCCGCACATCGGCAAATGTCAGTCTTGGCCCGTAGCCTAACGCGGGCGGTATGCTTCCGTGCCACTATCTGCACAATCGGAACCGAAAGCTAGCCAAAATCCAAGATGTTATCTTGGACAAAGTTCACCTCCGTGAGGAAAACTCCTCACTAGTAATATACGACAATCGGCTTTGGGAGGCGCGTTGCAATCCGCAGGCGTCTCCGAGAGGCGGAATTCATGAAACGCAAGTTCAACGACGATTTCTATTGCCGCACCGTAGAGGAATGGGAGAACGAATCGGTTCCCAGTCGAGTCATCGCGGATCAAATTAGCTGGAGCGTACGATTGCTGCCAGTGGTTCTACTAATTGGCGGCTTCGTTGGCCAAGCACGTTGGGGACTCTGGCTTTGCATCATCGCGGTAGCCTACGTCTTCGTGGTGCTCTTTTCGTTCCTCGAAGAGCTGAACGAGAATATTCGGTTTGTGCGCCACCAGAACAGAGCGTTTCGCGTGGCTGTGCGGGAAACTTTTGAGGGCTTCGCCAAATACAATGACCCCATCCGTCACGTCACGGTTTTTGACACGCTTGCAACCCTTCACGGTCACTGGGAGGACCCGCGCTGATCTCCGGGTCACCTGACCAGATACGAAGCTCACACGCTGATCACCGGGCAGGGCGATTGGCGGATGATGGCGTAGGCGTTGGTGCGCAGACGGCCGAAGCCTCCGGCAGCGGAGCCGCGCGCAATCACCAGCGCGCCGGCGCGCGTTTGGGCGGCGGCGGCGCAAATCGCCTTGGCCGGGTCGCCGGCCTGGAGCATCGTTTCCGCCTGCGATCCCACATTCGCCTGCAGGGCCACGAGCGCCTGCTCCGCCGTGGAGCGCAGTTTGGCTCGCCACGCGTCGTCGCCATGGTCCTGCGTCTGGGCAACGGCGGGCGTGACGTGCAGCAGGGTGAGCCGGGATTCAAAAGTGCGGCTGAGCCAGGCGGCCCATTTCAGGGCGCGCTCGCTCTGCGGACCAAGGTCCACTGCGCAGAGCACGTGGCTCAGCTCGACCGGTCTGATGGCCGCTTCCGCGATGTGTACGCCCGTCCATACAGGACACTCCGCGTCATGCAACACCTTGGCGGTTATCGAGCCGAGCAGAAAGCGCCGAAATGGCCCGTGCCCGTGGGTGGGCATCATGATGAGGTCCACTCTCTCCTGGTGCGCGAACTCGACGATGCGGAATGCCGGGTCGCCTTCCATTACCAGCCGGCGCACGTTGCAGCCCGCCAGCTCGGCCTGCTGGAACTGGTCCAACTCGGCAGCCAAACTCTCGAGCTGGGCACGATACAGGTCGCCCAGCATGACTCCACCCATTTCGGTATCGCCGAGACGGTACTGCATGGGCGCCAGCACATGCAGGAGGATGATTTCCGGGGAACAGCGTTGCGCCAGGCGCTGGGCGCAGTGGACGGCTCCGATGGAGCGTTCCGAGAAGTCCACTGGTAATAGGATCTTGGCAAGCGGCACCATAACCTACCCCCTTGGCGCCGGACGGCTGCGGCGCCGTACCGGCTTCCATATATTAGGGTAATCCGATGCGAAACGCCGGTCCAGCCTCCGGCCGCCCCGCGGGAGGGCGCGACAGAAGCCTTCCCGCGCGCGCTATGGGTGCACGGTGAAATCCGTCCACTGGACGACGGCTGCGCCATCGCCGCCGTTACGCTCCGTCACGATCACTTGCAAATTGTAGTCGCCGGGCGTGATGCTGCCCGCCAGTCTCAAAGCGCCGCCGACGGCCCGCCCGCCGCCTTTCAGTTCCACAAGATGCGCCGGCGCCGAGTATACTTCCTTGCCATCGCGCAGAACGCGCACACGCGTCTCCAGATCCGGATTGGGCGCGCTCGCGCTGCCCTTCTCGATGGCGCACAAAAACTCGACCAATCCCCCGCGCTTGAACTGGCGCAGTGCCGCCGCGATGCCCGGCGGTCCGGACTTGTCCGCCGTTTGTTCGCCGTCCCGCAGCACGACGCTGGTCAGCGTAAATCCAGACTTCCCAAAGTCCGGAATCTGAAGGTACTGTGTGGCCGAACCGATTCTGGCCGTCGCCTGGTCGCGCACCGCGACGCGAATCTGATACTCCCCTCGCTTCGGCACCGGCACGTCCAGCGTGTACAATTCGCCCTCCCGCATGGTCTCGTTCATCTTCCCGGCCATCACCCGTATATCGAAGACGCGGCTCACCGTCGCCAACGGCTGATCGCCGCCGCAGGTGGCGGCCGCCACCAGCCTGATCTGCGCTAGGCGGCTGCCGTGGTCACCGTGTTTCCAGGTCAGGTCCGCCGCGTTGATGCGCACCAGATTGCGGACCACCGGACCTCGTTTGGGAACCTCCGCATACAGCGCCGTCAACCGCAGATCCACGCCCGAGGATTTGAACGGCGACAACATTGCCGCATGCAGTTGTTCCAGCGCCGATTGATACTTGGGAAGCGCTTCGTCGTCGGTCTCGCCGAAGAATCCGGAGCGCGAGCGCACGTGCAACCCCGCGCGCGTCACCTTTACCTGGACGTGGTGATAGTCCTGTTCGCCGTGCTTGCGCTGCAGCACGTCTTCCGGCGGGTGATACCCCAGCAGATAGTAGCCCGCCTGATCCTCCAATACCTGAGTCAGTCCCCAATTCAGGTCGTTGCCGTTTGCGAATGCCAGCCCCCCGGTCTTGTCGGCGATGTGCGCCAGGTTCTGCTGCTGCTTTGGGTCGGGCCTGTACTCCGCCACCAGCCCCGTCGTCTGCATGGTGTAGATTACGGTGCCCGAACGATTGGCCAGGTCGATCAGGCTTTGAAACGCGCGCGCGTCATCCGAGTCACCCTCCAGCGGGATCAGTCCCTCGGACAACAGCACGACCGACTTGCGCCCGGGCATTTCGCGCAACGCGCCGACGATATACTGAACCGCATCGAGCGTTGCCAGAGTGGGTGGGCCTTGTTCGGGGCGAGCCAACATGGGATTCCATCGCAATCCTTCGACGAGCGACAACAACACCTGCCGGTCGGTCGTAAACTGCTGCAAGACTCCCGATCCGCCACTGGTTCGGCAGAGCGAAACCAGATCGCCCGCCTGCATTTGCCGGTTGGCAAACTTGCGCAGCGAACTGCGCACGAATGCCATGTCCTCGAATGGCATGCCGAGATCGTCGACCATCAGCACGATGGTGCGCCGCGCATCTTCCGGACGAATCTGCGCCGACGGTGCGGGAGGTAGAGCCGCCACGGGGTTCGGCGATGGCTTGGCCGGCCCCGCCGTGGGCCCTGGCGTCACCTGGACGTACGAAAAGTGGGTCAGCTTCTGCGGCTTGCCGTCCTCGAAGACCTGGAAGTCGCCGGGCGTGAGATCGGTGATGTGGTGCCCTTTGGAGTCGGTCACCACGGCATCCAATTGCACCAGCGTCGAGGTGACGCTAAAGACAGCGCCCGGCCGCGGCGAGTCCGGCGCCGGTACGGCAGACTCTTGCCCGGAAACGGACAACGCACCAATAATAAAAATGCCGGCGATTGGCTTCATGCCGTCAGTCTGACAGATAGCCGCCTTCCGCGCCAGACTCTTTTGAGCCATGCCACACGGCGTGCGGCTCTAAAGTGCCAGACGCGCATTTCCTTGTGACATCGGCAACCTAAAGGATGCCCCACCGGGCACGGCGTTGGTGGGGCATCCTTTCGGTTGCGCATCGGCTAGCAGCGAAGGCTGCGGCGCGCTTCATTTCCATGTCGCACACGCATGCGCGCGGGAGGCCCCAACGCCTCGGGTTACACTGAGCGAATGGACGAACCGGCTGAGCCGCTGCTCGAAGAAGTTCCCGTTCTGGCGGTGCGCGACGTAATCCTCTATCCGGGCGCGATGTTGCCCATCACCATCGGCCGCCCGAGCTCGGTGGCGCTGGTGCAGAGCATGGGCGAGAGCCGGGCCTTGGCGATCATCTCCCAACTCGACCCGCGCGTGGATTCGCCGCAACCGAAAGACTTGTTTGAAATCGGCACCCTTTGCGTGATGCACAAGGCCATCCGCGTGCCGCGCGATAATCTGCTGCTGTTTTGCGAGGGCACCGCGCGCATCCGCATACGCGAGTTCACGGCCACGGAGCCGTTCCTGCGGGCGCGTATCGAGAAACTGGAGGAAATCGATCCCGTCGTCACGCCGGAGGTGGAAGCGCTGCGGCAGAACGTGGTCGGCCTGTTTCAACAGATCGTCAACGCTTCGCCCAACCTCTCCGACGACCTGGCGGCCAGCGCCGCGCAGATCGTCGAGCCCGCCCGGCTGGCGGATTTTGTGGCCGGTAACCTGCCCGCCCTGGTTCATCTGGACCGGCAGAAGCTGCTCGAAGAGGCCGACGGGCTGGCGCGGCTGAACGAGGTTATGCTGCACCTCACGCGCGAACTCGAAATGGTCGAGCTGCGCGGCCGCATCCAATCGCAGGTGCAGGGCCAGCTCTCGCAGAGCCAGCGAGAATTCTATCTCCGCGAGCAACTCAAAGCGATCCAGAAAGAGCTGGGCGAGAGCGACGACGGCACGCGCGATATCGAAGAGCTGCGCGCGAAGCTGGTAGCCGCCGGGATGACGCCGGAGGTCAAAGCCGAAGCCCTGCGGGAACTTGACCGCCTGGCGCGGCTTTCCACTGCCTCGCCCGAACACGGTGTCGCGCGCACCTATCTGGAATGGATGGCCGCGCTGCCCTGGACCGTTTCTTCCGGTGCGCCGGTCGACGTCAAACGCGCCGCCGAAATCCTCGACGAGGATCACTACGATCTGGAAAAGGTCAAAGACCGCATCCTCGACTATCTGGCCGTGCTCCAGCTCCGCCCCGTGCTGAAGGGCCCCATCCTGTGTTTCGTGGGGCCGCCCGGCGTGGGGAAGACGTCGCTCGGCAAGTCGATCGCCCGCGCGCTGGGCCGCAAGTTCGCGCGCATCTCGATGGGCGGCATGCACGATGAGGCCGAGATTCGCGGTCATCGCCGCACCTACATTGGCGCGCTACCGGGTCAGATCATCCAGGCGCTGCGCCGTACGGGCGTTAACGATCCGGTCTTTATGCTCGACGAGGTGGATAAGCTGGGGCGCGATTTTCGTGGCGATCCGGCCTCGGCACTGCTCGAGGTGCTCGATCCCGAGCAGAACTCCACCTTCCGCGACAATTACCTCGACGTCCCGTTCGATTTGTCCAAGGTCCTGTTCATCACCACCGCCAACGTGCTCGACCCGGTGCCAGACGCGCTGCGCGACCGCATGGAGATCATTTCGCTCGAAGGCTACACTGAGCAGGAGAAAGTCATCATCGCGTTCCGCTACCTGATCCCGCGGCAAATCACGGAAAACGGTCTCGATGCCGACGGCGGCATCCAGTTCACCGACGAGGCCGTGCGATTCCTCATCCGCCGCTACACGCGCGAGGCGGGCGTGCGCAACCTGGAGCGCGAGCTGGGTTCGATCTGCCGCAAGCAGGCGCGGCGCATCGCCGAAGGCCGCAATCAGAAGAACGAGAAGATCGAGGTGACGCCGCAAACAGTCGAGCAGGATCTGGGTGCGCCGCGCTTCCGCACCGATACTGAGGTGGCCGAGCGCACGCGCCGGCCCGGCGTGGCCGTGGGCTTGGCCTGGACGCCGGTCGGCGGCGACGTCCTTTTCATCGAAGCCGGCCGCATGCCCGGCGGCAGCAAGGGCCTCATCATGACCGGCCAACTGGGACC
>CAZFOP010000110.1:0-9804 GCA_964520085.1 uncultured Solibacteraceae bacterium
CTCGTACTCGGCCGAGCCCACGCGCAGCTTCGCCTTCGCGCCAAAGCTATTGGTCTGCATCAGCTTAATTATAGTGGCGTGGCCCCCCGGCCTGCTTCGGACAGGCCGCCCCGCTGGCGCCATCTCCAAGAGGCCAGTCCATCCGCTACGTATGCCGAGCCTAAGGGGCACCGTGGCGAAACTCTAAAGTTTTAAGGGCGTTGACCGATTTGAGTAGTGTGCTGCCATCGGTAACCAGCAGCGGCAATACGGGAGAACTCACTCCGGCGAGTTTCGCGGAGCTGATAGCGGAAGTGTCGGCGGGCTCGGCAGGGAGTCAGCGGATCGTCGAAGAACTGCTGGGGAGCGATCCGGACCTCTTTTATCGCGGCGCGCTTGAAGCGTTGCGCACCCAGGAAGAATCGCGCGGCCTACGCTTCCTGGTGGGTTTGCTGGTCACCAACGATGTATTGGAGCCGCTGTTATGCGAGGCGTCTCTGCCGGTCGAGAAGGCGGCGGCGGCCGTCCGCATCGCGATCCAGTTCGATTCCATGGTGGAGACCAGCCTGGCGCGGCACGTCGCCGAAGGTGTGACGGCTGGCACGCATCCGCTGCTCGCCGCCAACGCCTCACGCCTGCTGGACATCCTGGCTCGCGTTTCGGACGGCACGCGCATCTTGCCTTCGCTCTCCCGCCTGCTGCACTCGACGGATGTGGGTCTGCGCTCCAAGGCCGCGCTCATCATGGGGCGCAGTAACAAGAGCGCCATGTGGGTGCAAAGCCGCATGAGCGACGCGGATCCACGCCTGCGCGCCAATGCCATCGAAGGGTTGTGGGGTGTGGGAACCGAGGAGGCGCGCGACTTGCTGCTGGCCTCGCTCCGCGATGCCAACAACCGCGTGGTGGGCAACGCTCTCTATGGGCTGTATTCGATGGGGGAATCCGCGTGTCTCGCCGAAACCGTCAAGCTGGCGGCTCATCCGGTCGCCGTCTTCCGCGCTACCGCCGCCTGGGTGATGGGAGAGACTGGGGATTCCCGGTTTCGCATGACTGTGGCGCAACTGCTGCGGGATCCGCATCCGATGGTGCGGTCGCGAGCCTTGTGGGCCGTCGCGCGCATCAAGTCAGCCACGGCGCACGCGGCCACCGGAAAGCCATGGCGCATATCGAGTCTGTTGTTGGAAACCCCGACGGCCTCAGCCGCCACCGGTCCTAAACTGACGCGGCACGTGCAAGTGGCGGTGGGTGCCACCGGCTTCGCGCAGCCCACGCTACGAGCCATCCACTTCATGCTCACCGAGGATGGGCAGTCCGTGCTCAACTATCACCTGACGGTCCGCCCCAGTCCGCCTCCCATGTCGGTGGTCTTCCTGTTCCCCCGCGGCGGCGAGGCCGAAGAGCCTCCCTGGGTGACCGGTGCGCTCTCTTGTCTGGCTGGAAAGCGGGCTACGGATCTTTGGGCTTACGTACCGTGGATGTCAGGCGGCGAGGCCACTGGCTCCGCGACCCCGAACAACCAGGAAATTCCCTTCACCCCCAATCAGGAGGCCTTGGCGGACTCTTTCCGCCGCCTGGCCAACCGAGCCGAATGCGCCGATATGTGGCAGACGCTATGGCGCGCGCTTCGCGCCGAATCCAACATGGCGCGCGGCAAGCGCCACGTCATCGTCTTCGCCGCCGAACCGGTCCGCGGCGTGGCCGGGCTCGGCCTGGTGGCCACGGTTGGAGCCGCCCGCGGCATCGTTCAGGTCATCTCCGCGGTCCCCAACCCCGCCTTAGAGGACCTCTGCAGCAAGACCCGCATCGGCTACACGCATGCAGCGGCCCCGGAGCAAATCATCGCCGCCATCGAGGAGGCCTATCTCAATCTCAATGCAAGCTATGAGCTGGGTTATCAGACCCTGTCTCAGGAAGCCCGCGAACTGAAGATCAGAATCCAAGCCCCCTCCGGCTGGGGCGAAACTACCATCCCCATTCCGCCTCCAGCGGCGTGATCGCGGACGTTGCGGGCTAAGTGCACTGCAATGAGACGATGAGCAACCCGCATGCTAGAATCAAGTCTCGAACGAGCGGACAGTCTTCGTCATGTGGACCGGCGAATATAGTTTTCTTCTGCCCAATCTCATCCAAAAGGATTTCAAGATCCGTTACCGGAACATGTCTTTGGGCATCTTCTGGTCGCTGCTGAATCCCTTGGTCATGATGGGCGTGATGACCTTCGTGTTCACCACGGTTTTTGCGGCTAATAAAACACCCCACTTTGCTTTGTTCGTTCTCTGCGGTTTGGTGCCTTACAACTTCTTCACGGTGGCGTGGATTTCGGGAACCACCTCGCTGGTGGATAACGCCAGCTTGATTAAGCGCGTCGCGGTGCCGCGCGAGACCATCCCCATCGCGGCGGTTCTTTCCAATGCAGTTCACCTTTTGATCCAGATCGGGCTGCTGTTTGTGGTCGCATTCCTTTCGGGCGTTTTTCCAAACCGGTATTGGTGGCTGCTTCCGTTCCTCTGGGGCCTAGAGATCGTGTTCTTGTGCGGACTCAGTCTGATCACCGCCGCACTAAATGTCTTCCTGCGGGATGTGCGATACCTGGTGGAGTCGATTAACGTCGTACTCTTCTGGCTGGTCCCGATTTTCTATTCGTTTGACGCGGTTCCTCAGCGCTATAGGGAGCTATATCAACTGAATCCGGTGGCTGCACTGGTGCTGGCGTTACGAACGATTCTGCTGGAGGATGCCGCTCCGCACGCTGTCCTGATGCTCAAGCTAAGCGTCTCCTCGTTGGCGGTTCTCGGCATCGGCTGGCTGGTGTTCCAGCGCGCCAAGGACCGGTTTTACGATTACCTGTGACGACCATGACAGCGATTGAGTTTGCGGGCGTATCGAAATCGTTCGGCCGCCATGCCGGCCGCCAACTGTTGCGCCAGCGGCTTCTACATTTGATGCAGCCCTCGCGCCAGGAACGCTTTTGCGCCCTGAGGAATGTGAGCTTTCGCCTGGAGGCCGGCGAGGGGCTGGCGGTGGTCGGCTCGAATGGCGCTGGAAAGAGCACGCTGCTTAGCCTGGCGGCGGGTCTGGCGAGGCCCGATGCCGGCCATATTCGGGTGAAAGGGCGGATGGCGACATTGCTGGAGTTAGGCACCGGATTCCACGGGGACTTGACCGGCGCCGAGAACATTCGCATGAATGCCTCGCTGATCGGTATGACGCGCAGACGAACGGCCGAAGTCTTCGATGCCATCGTCGACTTCGCCGATATCGGCGATTTCCTTGGCGAGCCGGTGCGAACCTACTCGACCGGGATGGCGGTGCGGCTCGCGTTTTCCGTCGCCATCAATATGGATCCCGACATTATGCTGGTAGACGAGGTCCTCGCGGTCGGGGATCAGGCGTTCCAGAAGAAGTGCTTTGATCGCGTTCGCGCCGCCCGCCGGCAGGGCAGGACGTTTCTCTGCGTCTCCCACGCGGTGGGAATGGTGGAGGAGCTTTGCGACAACGCGATATGGCTGCAGCACGGAGAATTGGCGATGAGCGGCCCCATCGGCAAAGTCCTGGACGCATACAGAGACTTCAGCACCGGGGGCGCCTGACCGGCGGCGGGTAGGCGATATCTGGCACAATAGCGGTGTCCCCATGACGGAGCGTCTGTATTACGCCGATTCCTACCTGTGTTCGTTTCGGGCGCAAGTGGTGGAGACGACTGCCGGCGGTCTCACTGTGTATCTCGACCGCACAGCGTTCTATCCCACCTCCGGTGGCCAGCCCTGCGATACCGGTTCGATCGCCGGCCGGGCCGTGCTCGACGTCATCGACGAAGGCGAGCGCATCGCTCATCGATTGAGCGCGCCTCTCGCCGGCGACGGGGTCGATTGCGCCATCGATTGGGCGCGCCGGTTCGACCACATGCAGCAGCATTCCGGGCAACACCTTCTCTCGGCCGTTTTCGCGGAGCTGTTCGCGCTCGACACGGTGAGTTTCCACCTGGGCGCGGATAGCGCGACCATCGACCTGGAGGGCGGAGCGGTCGATCCGCCTGCCGTGCGCGAAGCCGAGCGGCGCGCGAATGCGATCGTTTTCGAGAACCGCCCGGTGACGATCGGGTTCGCGGATGCCGCCGCGGCCAGCGGCCTGCGCAAGCCGTCCGATCGCGAAGGCGCGCTGCGCATCGTTACCATCGCGGATTTGGACCGCAGCGCCTGCGGAGGCACCCACGTGCGCTCGACCGGAGAAATCGGGCCCATCCTCATCCGCAAGATCGAGAAAGTCCGCGAGACCACCCGCGTCGAGTTCGTATGCGGCGGTCGCGCGATCCGCCTCGCGCGAGCGGATTTCGATGCCCTGTCGGCCGCCGCCCACCTTTTCTCCGTCTCTATCGACGACCTGCCCGCTGTCGCCGCGGCTCAACTGGAAGCCGGCCGCGCGGCCGACAAGGCGCGCCGCAAGCTGGAAGTGGAACTGGCGGCTTATCACGGGCGCGAGCTTTACGCCGCCACCGCTCCGGACACCGGCGGTTTGCGCCGCCACACGCGGCGCCTGGAACGCGGCGGCCTGGAAGAATTGCGCGCGCTGGCGCAGAGCTTCACCGCGCAGACCAAGTCCGTCTTCGTGGCCGCCCTGAACGATCCACCTTCCGTGCTGCTGGCGGTTTCCGCCGATTCCGGCATCGACGCCGGCCAGGCGCTCAAAGCCGCGCTCGCCGAATCCGGCGGCCGCGGCGGTGGAAGCGCGCGCATCGCACAGGGCAGCGTCGGCAGTCGCGACTCGCTCGACCGCGTGCTCGAAAAACTGTAAGGTTCGCCGCGCGGCGAAGGCTGTCAAGCCGAGTCGAGAGTCGGCCGACCGCTGCGTGGACAGAACACCGGCGATAGACCGCTGGCGTCTTTGCGAGCGAACGATCATGTAACGAGCAAATGGCCGCGCGAAGCCGGTGCGATACAATGAAGGCGCACAAACATGAAGGAAAAGATAAGGTCCACGACGGTGCTCTGCGTCCGCCGGGACAACAAGGTTGTAATGGCCGCCGACGGCCAGGTGACCCTCGGCAACGAGGTGATTAAGGCCACCGCCCGTAAGGTCCGCCGCCTGTACAACGACAAGATCGTGGCCGGATTCGCCGGTTCCACGGCCGATGCGTTCGCCCTTTTTGCGCGCTTTGAGTCGAAGCTCGAGCAGTTCAACGGCAACCTGCCTCGCTCGGTCGTCGAACTGGCCAAGGAGTGGCGTACGGACCGCGTATTGCGTCACCTGGAAGCGCTGCTGCTGGTGGCGGACCAGACGATCACGTACCTGGTGAGCGGCAACGGCGATGTGATCGAGCCCGACGAAGGCATCGCCGCCATCGGCAGCGGCGGCCCGTTCGCGCTTTCCGCGGCCCTGGCGCTAGCGCGCAACACCAAGCTTTCCGCCAAGCACATTGCCGAGCAGTCCATGCTGATCGCCGGCAAGATATGCATTTACACCAATGAAAACGTGACTTACGAGGAGCTGGGCTAGCACAATGGTGATTTATCTGCCCAACCAGTCCGTCGACGAAGAACCGGTTCTCGACGAGCTCACTCCCCGGGAAATCGTGCGCGAGCTCGACAAGCACGTCGTCGGACAGGCCGATGCCAAGCGAGCCGTGGCTATCGCCTTGCGCAATCGCATCCGCCGCCAGAAGCTGTCGCCGGAAATGGCCGAAGAGGTGATGCCGAAGAACATCCTCATGATCGGCCCTACCGGCGTCGGTAAGACCGAGCTGGCGCGGCGGCTTGCGCGCCTCGCCAACTCGCCGTTTCTCAAAGTCGAGGCCAGCAAGTTCACCGAAGTCGGTTATGTGGGCCGCGACGTCGAGGCCATGATTCGCGACCTGGTGGACATTTCCATCGACATGGTGCGCGAGGAGCGTCTCGACGAGGTCGCCGACCGCGCCGAGATGAACGCCGAAGACCGTCTGCTGGACCTTTTGATGCCGCCGCAGCCGGAGCCGAGCGAAAGCGTCGAGCGCACGCGCGATAAATTGCGCGAACGGCTCCGCGCCGGTAAGCTCGACGAACGGATCGTCGAGATCGACGTCAAGGACCGCGCGCCCACACTCGAACTCACGACCAACGCCGGCATCGAGGAGATGGGCATCAACCTCAAGGACATGTTGCCCAATCTGTTCGGGCAGAAGACGCGACGGCGAAAAATGCGCGTGGCCGAAGCGCTCGATTATCTGGTGCAGGAAGAAGAGCAGAAGCTGATCGACATGGACCAGGTGACGCGCGCGGCACTCGAGCGCGTCGAATCGAGCGGGATCATCTTCCTCGACGAAATCGACAAAATCGCCGGCCGCGAATCCGGCCACGGTCCGGATGTCAGCCGCGAAGGCGTGCAGCGCGACATCCTGCCCATCGTCGAAGGTACCACCGTCAACACGCGCTACGGCTTCGTGCGCACCGACCACATTCTGTTCATCGCCGCCGGCGCGTTCCACGTTTCCAAGCCCAGCGACCTCATCCCGGAGCTGCAGGGCCGCTTCCCGATTCGCGTCGAGCTAAAGTCGCTCACCGTCGAGGATTTCATCCGAATCCTCAAAGAGCCGAAAAACGCCCTATCCAAACAGTACGTCGCCTTGCTCGAGACCGAGGGCATCAAGCTGATGCTTGGCGACGACGCGCTCGAAGAGGTGGCCCGTTTCGCCGCCCAGGTCAACCAGAGCTCCGAGAATATCGGTGCGCGCCGCCTGCACACCATCATGGAAAAGCTGCTCGAGGAGGTCTCTTTCGAGGGGCCGGATCTGAAGAAGAAGACCGTCAAAGTGGATGCCACATACGTGCGCAAGCACCTGGCCGACATCGTCAAAGACCAGGACCTGAGCCGGTACATTTTGTAGGCACGTGGCGCGGGACTCCAGCCCTGCAGAGCCGAGAGTCATCTCGGCTCTGCAGGGCTGGGACTGAATTGATCAGTCCCGCCGTCGCCGCCGAAGAAAGGTCGAGACGACGCTGCACGCAAGACCGCGTGCGCCACGGCCGAGTCTGATCTTATTTGGTCAGCGTGACCCTGGTGTAAACAACCTGGAAGCCGAGGCGCTCGAAATTGCGCTGCGAGGCGCTGGCCGGAGCGGTGGCGGCGGCGGCCACGTCGCAACCTTGCGCCAACGCCTCATTCAGTCGCGCCGCAATCAACTCCTTGTGCAGGCGCTGCCGGCGAAAGGGGCGCGCTACGCCATCGGCAAACAACATGGCCAGACCTTGGGTGACGCTGAGCGCGGCTCCGCCGGCTAGCGTGCCGCCATCCGCGCACGCCAGAAAGCACATTGCGCCAGGCATACCGAAGACCCAGCGGCCCACATCCATCTCCTTGGTGCTCAGCTCGGTTCGCTCGAAAAAACCGCGGCCCACGGTGTGCGCCCACAGGTCGCTCTCGTTGGGCGTCGCCCGGCGCACACGCGGCGTGATGACGATTTCGACTCCGGCGAGGCTTCGCGCCAGCACGTTGTCGAACTGCGATATGCGATAACCGCGTGCGCCCAACATCTCGAGGAAGCGTGCGTCGGCCAACGGACAGACTTCAACGGTAGTGCGCGCGCCCCGTGAGCGGAAAAAGGCTTCCACCTCGTCCAGCGCGGCTTCGCTCACAGCGCCGTGCAATCCCAGCCCGACGGCTTGCGTGAGCGGCGAATCCACGCTCGCGAAGATAGCGCAGCCGCCGCCGATTTCGAGCGCCGCCGCGTCCCCGGGCGCGCAGCCGAGCGACTGGGCCGTCTGGGCGCCCTCTATGCGGCGCGCGAGATCCAAATCCGCGAAAGTCAAAACACCTCCTGTGACGGAGGCGGCCAAGAGCGCATCATATAGAGTATGGCCCATTCGACTGTGAGATTCTCCGTACATGGCATGACGTGCGCCAACTGCGCACGCAGCGTGGAGCGCAAACTGGCCGCCACGCCCGGCGTTGGCAAGGCCAACGTGGAGCTCAGCGCCGCCAGCGCCGAAGTGGAATACGACCCCGCGCGGGTGAATCCCGAAACTCTCGCCGCAGCCATTCGCCAGCTCGGCTACGAAGTTGGCGCATGAGCGTCGCCGCGCCGGAACGTGTCGACCTGCCCGTCGGCGGCATGACGTGCGCCGCATGCGCCCGTTCGATTGAGCGAACGCTTGCCGCGACACCCGGCGTTTCGCGCGCCAGCGTCAACCTGGCGACCGAGACGGCCACCGTCGAGTTCGATCCGGCGCGCGCCCGTGTACTCGATTTCATCGGTGCTATTGAGGATTTGGGCTACAGCGTGCCAGAGAGCGCAGCGCGCCCGCCGGCCGAACTGCTCTACAAGCGGAAACTGGTGGTTGCCGTCTGCTTTGCGCTGCCTGTGGTGGCGCTCGGCATGATGCACCGCTGGCCCTGGGTGCAACTGGCGCTGACGCTGCCCGCGGTGCTCTATTCCGGTGCGGGATTCTACGCCGCGGCGTGGACCGCGCTGCGCCACCGCTCGGCAAACATGAATTCGTTGATCGCGCTCGGCACTGGCACCGCGTTTCTGTACTCGGTTTTCGAGACCGCGCGCGGCGGCCACGAAGTGTATTTTGAAGCCGCCGCCGCCATCATCGCGCTCATCCTCACCGGCCGGCTGCTGGAGGCGCGGGCGCGCGCCAAAGCCGGCGCAGCCATACGGCGGCTGATGGATCTGGAACCGCCCAAAGCGCGGGTTCTGCGCGACGGCGCGGAGGTGGAAGTCCCCTTGGCGGAAGTGCGCAGCGGCGATACCGTTGTGGTGCGGCCGGGCGAACGCATCCCGGTGGATGGTGCCATCGTAGCCGGCGAATCCGCCATCGATGAGTCAATGCTCACCGGCGAGAGCATGCCGATCGAAAAGGGCCCCGGCGCGGCCGTGTTCTCCGGCGCGTTCAACCGCTCCGGCAGTTTCCATTTTGAGGCCACCCAGGTGGGCAGCGGCACGGTCCTTCGGCGGATGATCGAAATGGTGCGCCAGGCGCAAGGCGCGCGGGCGCCAGTGGCGCGGCTGGCGGACGTCGTGAGTGGCTACTTCACGCTCGGCGTGCTCGCGGCTGCGGCGGTCACTTTCGTGGTGTGGCTTTTACTTGCGCCATTTGCCACAGCCATGGTGAACGCGGTTGCGGTGCTGATCATCGCCTGCCCCTGCGCGCTGGGTCTGGCCACGCCCACCGCCATCATGGTCGGCACAGGGCGCGGTGCAGAGCGCGGCATCCTGATTAAGGGCGGCGAAGCGCTCGAAATGGCGTATCGGATCGATACGGTGGTGATCGACAAGACCGGCACCCTCACCCACGGCAAGCCGGTGGTCACTACCATCATTCCGGCAGCCAGATTCAGCGAAGCGCAACTACTGCGTTTCGCCGCCAGCGCCGAGCGCTATTCTGAACACCCGCTGGGTAAGGCCGTAGTAGAAGCTGCGTCCGCGCGCGGCGTCGCACTCGCCGAGCCGTCGGAGTTTGCGGCCACGGCCGGGCACGGGGTGCGCGCCCGCGTGGACGGCCGCACCGTGGAGGTAGGCCGGCCGGGAGTGACGGTCACGGTGGATGGCGCCTTGGCGGGCAGTTTCGAAATCGCCGACACGATCAAGCCGGAAGCCGCCGCCGCCGTCGCACGCCTGCGCGCCATGGGACTCGATGTGTGGATGCTCACCGGGGACAACCGCGCCGTAGCTGGGCAAGTGGCGCGCGAGGCGGCCATCGAGCACGTGTTGGCCGAAGTGCTGCCCGATCAAAAGGCCGCCGAGATTCGCAAGCTGCAGTCCGCCGGCAAGCGCGTGGCCATGGTCGGCGACGGCATCAACGACGCCCCCGCGCTGGCCCAGGCGGATTTGGGAATCGCCATGGGCTCCGG